>JBGTNC010000234.1:0-23845 GCA_041743265.1 Alphaproteobacteria bacterium
CACCGCGCAGGGCCACGCCGGACACAACATTACCGCCCGGGCTGCCCGGTGTTTTCAAGGCATCATCCGCCAATTGGATCTGCGCCAGTGTGGCGGGGGAGATCAAGTTGGTCAGGCCCTTTTTCAGGCTGTGTTTGTGTAATTCGGTATCGGGCACGGCGGATTGAATATCAAGGCCCAGCGCGCTCAGCGCGACCACATCGAATGTTTTGGGAAACTTCGGGGGGACGGTCATCGGGATTCTCCGCTGTGTTATGAAGAATCACAGTCTAGCAGAGCAAGCGGGGCCAACCAATCCGCTATATCGAAAACAAACCATCAAAAATAACGATATGAAAATATCAGCTATGCAGCCAAGGGTAATCCTGTCTGTGCTGCTTTTCAAAATGCGCAATGGCATCTTCGTGTTCCAGCGTCAGGCCAATATCATCAAGCCCGCCCAGCAGGCAATAGCGTTTGAAGTCATCGACCTTGAAATTGAACTGCTGGCGGTTTTCGGTGCTGATCGTCTGACGGTCCAAATCCACGGTCAGTAAAACTTTATCGGTGGCGGCTTGTTGCAGCAGGGTGATTTGCTCGGCGGGGAGCGTGATGGTAAGCACGCCATGCTTGTGACTACCTGCATCAAAATCGGGCGCGAAGGACGGCGCGATGACCACGCGAATACCAAAATCGACCAATGCCCAGTACAGATGATCTTGCACATCGCCCGTGCCGAAATTTTCACCCGTAATGAGCATGGCAGCTTTGCGCCATGCGGCTTGGTTCAGAATAAAAGACGGATCTTCACGACCATCCGGCGACAGACGCTCGCCCGCAAATAAAAATTTGCCAAGCCCTGCACGCCGTAACGTTTGCAAGGCTTCGGCGGGCAGCAGACGATCGGTGCTGATGTTGTCATCTGGTATTTGTGCGGCAATGCCTTTGAGTGTGGTGAATTTTTCCATGATCTTCCTCAGGCAACCTGTGTCGCGGTTTGAATATCCAGTGTTGTGTTGATATCGCCTGTGGCATCTGCATCGGGTTTGAATGTTTCCCATTGTTCAACGGCGATGGCCCAATCGCGGCCTGCGGGCGCAAAATCAAGCCCGCGCATGTAATCGAACAAAACATCATCGGGCGGGAATAACACGCCAGCACTGCAAGCCGCAGTGCGCTTGGCAATGTCGATACGCGTGGACATATCAATGTCTGCCAAAGCGGGGCCATGAAATTCGATGATATGTGCGGCCAGTGTGGCGGGGCTATGGGTGGCGCTCAGTTGCGCCAGTAAGCCCGCGGGTGTGATGTGCTCTGCACGGCCTTCCAGCGTCACACAAAGCACGGGGGCAGGTTTTATCAAAATAGTTTGTGTGGCCAGTATATGTTCAACGGTTGCCGATGTTGTGCAAAGCCCCAGCGCGCCAAAGGCACCTGCGGTTGCAATGTCGTCTGCATATCCGGCAATGGTCATACCGGGGTGGAAAAAACCTTGCGTGAAATCGGCCGGATCAAACCGCGCTGTGTGAAAATCATGCGCATTGGCATCCAGTGTATCTTGCAGTTTGGCAATGATCGGGTTGGGGGCTTGAATATCTGCATGGGGGGCAAAGCTCGCCTCGGGTCTTCGGATATCGCGGTGTGCGGCGCGTAATCCGTCAAAGGCCTGCGCACTTGTCGTCGGGTGCAATATGT
Organism: Alphaproteobacteria bacterium; assembly: GCA_041743265.1. Lineage (GTDB taxonomy): Bacteria > Pseudomonadota > Alphaproteobacteria > Micavibrionales > UBA2020 > UBA2020. The sequence goes on from JBGTNC010000234.1 coordinate 1,675, forward strand.
GGCGGTCGATATAGGTGATGCCTTGTCCATCTTCTTGGTGGTGTACCAGATGGGCTTGATAAATTTTGGCATAGCATGTCTGCGCGGTGGTCATGGTTTTTCCTCAAACAACTTGTCCTGCTTAATCCTAGAGGAATTTGCCAAGGATTTGGTTAACAAAACAAAACGGCCGCCTGTAACAGGCGGCCGTTTGTTGATGTCTTGTCGCAAAAGAGTAATTAAGCAGTCGCTGCTTTTTTCTCAGGTGCTTTTGCAACAGGCGCTTCAGGCGCTGCTGTTGCTTCTGTGTCGCGTGTATCACGCTCGCGCTCGGCGATACGAGCGGATTTACCGCTGCGGCCACGCAGGTAATACAGTTTGCCACGACGTACAGAACCGCGACGCACGAGTTCAATGCTCTCGATGCTAGGGCTGTAAATCGGGAATACGCGTTCAACGCCTTCACCGTAGCTGATTTTGCGTACGGTAAATGTCTGATGCAGGCCGCGACCACCGCGTGCAATGCACACGCCTTCGAAAGCCTGAATACGGTGACGAATTTCTTTGCCTGTGTTCTCCGTGATTTTCACGTTCACACGTACGCTGTCACCCGGCTGGAATGCGGGAATTTTTTTGTCGCCAGCAAGTCTGTCCTGCTGGGCTTTTTCAAATTTCTGTAAGTCGTTCATGGTTTTTAAAACCCTATATGTTTATCGGAACCCGTAAAGTTCGAACACGCATTTAATAACGGTTGCGTGCCGGCGGTTCACATTTTGTTGATTACCGAGGTGGACTACTTAAGTGTTGTCGCACACGTTGGGGCGATTCTTACCCTAAAAAGTGGGGGTATTTCAATATTTTATTCTCATTTCTTTGATCTGTCTGCATATTTCGCATACAGGTCGGGGCGGCGTTCCTGGGTGATCCGCTCGGATTCGGCCCGTCTCCATGCCGTAATCTGGGCATGGTGGCCGGAGGTAAGTACCTCAGGAACCTTATGAATAACCCCTTTGGGGTCTGTCCATTCGGCGGGTCTGGTGTAATGCGGGTACTCCAAAAGGCTGTCTGTGAAACTTTCCTCGCTGTGTGTTTCCATATTACCAACAACCTCGGGCAGGAGGCGGATGATGCTATCCAGGAGAATCATCGCGGCCTGTTCACCGCCGGAAAGCACATAATCCCCGATGGAGATTTCCTCGATTTCGTAGGCATCCAGCAGGCGTTGGTCCACCCCCTCGTAACGACCACAGAGAAGGGTCAAACGAGGCTCCTGCGTAAGGTCTCGGGCTAGTTGCTGGGTCAGGGGCCGCCCACGCGGGGAGAGGTATATGAGCCTCCCCAGCGGCTGATGCGCCTCCAGCGTGCGGGATAAAACATCGGGCTTCATCACCATGCCCGCGCCACCGCCAAAGGGGGTGTCATCGACTGTTCTGTGCAGGTCTGGCGCATGGGCGCGCGGGTTGACCGTATCAAACGACCATATTCCCTTTTCAAGCGCCTTGCCGGACAGGCTATGGCCCAAAAACCCCGGAAAAACCTCGGGGAAGAGGGTGATGATATGGGCATGGAACGGGGCTGTCAGGGTTTTACGGGTATGGGGCATAAAAATTCGTCCTGTATAATTTTTTTTACAAGGCTATGGGCCGAGTATAGCGGTCTTGCCGCAGGACGTTAAATAAATGTTTACGGCTGTGGGCTTATGCTGTGACGGGTTTCACGAGATTAACAGCGGGAGCAGGTCATGGCAGCAGGCGGCATTTTTCAAAAAATCATCAAAGTTGCAGGTGATGCGCTTCCCTTGATCCTGAAGAAAACAGGCTTGCCGCAAAAATGGGCCGATGCGCTGGGCGCACATGGTAATTTCTGGACAGGGTTGTTGCTGGGTGCTGGTGGTGCGTTGCTGGCAGGTGGTGCCATTCTGGGCGCTGTTGCGGGCGGTACGTTGATTGCACCGGGCGTGGTGGGTACGGTTTTGCTGCATGGTTGTATGGCAGCGGCCGCCATGACCGTGGGCGGTGTGCTGGTGCGTGCAGGTGGACAGTCGATGGGCATTGATGTGTTGGGCACCATTGGCAAATGGTTTGGCAAAAATAAGGATAAGACAGATGGGGCGGATAACAGCCCATCACCTATGGCGCTGGAACAGGCAGGGCTGGTACCAGCCTTTGCGACACGTGCTTTGGCACGTGATTTCAAACAAGCCAAAGCGCGGCATAAAATTGAAAGCCATTTTGCACGCCAGCACGGCATACGTGGGCCACGCGCTTAAAGCAGCACGGTATATTTTATTTTAGAAAAAAGCAGGGTCGTTTTTAGTCAAGCAAGCCGGGCGGCGGGTTGACGGTCACGGTTTTGTTTTGCATGTCCACATCGGGCACGGCGTCGTTTGTGAATGGCACGTAAAAACTGGCCCCTTTGGAGGGGCGGATTTCCAACAAATCGCCTGCGCCGAAATTGGCAACGCCTGTGACCTTGCCCATCGGGCGGCCATCGGGCCATTTGGCCGCAAGGCCCACCAGATCCACATGATAGAACGTATTGTTCTCGTCAATGTCCGGCAGGCGGTCGCGTGTCAGATATAATTTGCTGCCCAGAAGTTTTTCGGCAGCCGTTCTGTCTGTGACACCCGCCAACGTGGCCAAAAAGATATTGCCATGTTGGTGGATGGTTTCGATATCAAACGTTTTGATCTGCTTCGCGTCACAAAACGGCGCATAGTCGGCAAGATTCTCCGGATCGGTGCTGAAAATTTTCAGTTTCACCCAACCTTTGATTCCATGTACGCCCACGATCTCTGCCATGAGGATGAGATCATTTTTGGCGTCCGACGTTGCGTCCGTTTTGTGCACGATAGACCGGATCCGTATAGCTTAAGCTGTTGTTTCTTCAGCAGCAGCTTCAGCAGCTGGTGCTTCTTCAACAGCAGGTGCTTCAGCAGCGGGGGCTTCTTCAGCAGGTGCCTCAACAGGGGCAGTGGCAGCAGCAGCTTTTGCTTCTTTTTCTTTTGCACGCTCAAGCGCTTGCGCTTTGGGCTTTGCTTTTTCTGGGTTGTTTCTTTGTGCAGGCATCGGTGCAATACCGGCTTTGCCTACAAAAATGGCAACGCGGTCAGACAGCTGTGCGCCGTTACCCATCCAGAATTTGATGCGTTCGCCGTTCAGTGTAACGCGGTTGGCGTCATCACGTGGCAGCATCGGGTTGTAGGTGCCCAGCTTTTCAAGGAAGCTGCCATCGCGCGGGTTGCGGCTATCTGCAACAACGATGTGGTAAAAAGGTTTTTTCTTGGCGCCAGCGCGGGCCATTCTAATTTTCAGCATATTGTTTTCTCCATTTGGGTCCGGTCGCTATTTTTAAAATCCCTGCCCGTGCGGTGCGACCAAGCGGTGCGCGGGCGGGGTATTCACTATGAATTTCTACTTTTTATCCTTGCTGCCGTTCATGAGCAGGTTTGGTTTTGTCTCAAGAGCCGATGCATCATCAAACGGGTTCGGGCCCAGCGGGTTATCGCCGCCCATTCCGCCCATCTGGCCTTGCATGTTTTTGGCCATTTCTTCGAACTCGGCCATATTGCCGCCGCCCAGAAGGCCTGCCATGCTACGCATCATGCCTTTGTTGCCCATTTTCTGCATACGCTTCATCATGGTTTGCATGTCTTGGAATTGTTTCAGCAAACGGTTGACGTCTTGCACCGTCAGGCCAGAGCCTGCCGCAATGCGGCGGCGGCGCGATGCATTCAGTACATCCGGCTTTTCGCGTTCTTTCGGCGTCATAGACAAGATGATGGCTTCTTGACGCTTCAATACGTTGTCATCAACGTTTGCGTTCTCCATCATGCCCTTCAGCTTACCCATGCCGGGCATAAAGCCCATGAGGCCGGACACGCCGCCCATTTTTTGCATCTGGCGCAGTTGGGACAGAAAATCATCAAGGTCAAATTTGCCTTTTTTGAGTTTCTCGGCAATTTTCATTGCCTCGTCCATCTGGATCGTCTCTGCGGCTTTTTCAACAAGGCTGACGACGTCACCCATATCGAGGATACGGCCTGCAATCCGCTTGGCGTCAAAAGCCTGCAGCGCGTCCATTTGCTCGCCGACACCGAGGAACTTGATCGGCTTGCCGGTAATGGCGCGCATGGACAAAGCAGCACCACCGCGCGCATCACCATCCACACGGGTCAGGATAATACCGGTAATGCCGATACGTTCGTTAAAGTTTTTGGCTGTGTTCACGGCATCTTGGCCGGTCAGGCTGTCGGCCACCAGCAGCGTTTCAACAGGCTTTGCCATGTCGCGTACGTTCGCCAGTTCATCCATCAAGGCATCATCAACAGACAAACGACCCGCGCTATCGAGGATCAGAACATCATAGCCTTCCAGCTTGGCTGTTTTCAGCGCGCGTTCGGTAATGGCCAGCGGTTTTTCACCGGCCACAATCGGCAGGCTACCTGCATCGACTTGCTTGGCCAGAATTTCCAGCTGTTCTTGCGCGGCGGGGCGATAAACGTCAAGCGATGCCAGCAATACTTTTTTGCGCATCTTGTCTTGCATGAATTTCGCAAGTTTACCGGCAGATGTTGTTTTACCCGAACCTTGCAGACCCGCCATCAAAATCACGGCAGGTACGGGCACGTTCAGATTAATTTCGCTGTTTTCATGGCCGAGCGTTTCGATCAAAGCGTCATGGACGATCTTGATCACTTGCTGGCCCGGCTTTACAGCGCGTAAAACTTTTTCGCCAAGGGCTTCGGCTCTGACTTTTTCAACAAATTCTTTGGCAACGGGCAGGGCAACGTCTGCTTCCAACAGGGCGACGCGCACCATGCGCAAGGCTTCGTTGACGTGTTCTTCTTTCAACACGCCGCGTTTCATTAATCCGTCAAATATGCCGCCGAGGCGGTTGGTCAAGCTGTCGAACATTTTCTGTTCCCTGTAATCTCAAAAAGCATCGTCGCAAAAGCACAAATAAATTTTCACCCCCGTGAGCGTAATTTCGCCGACGGAGGGACGCGGAGCGTGGACATCTTTCCTGTTAGGGGATTGAGGGCCGTGCCGCTTGTTAAAGCAGGGCTTTTATAGGCGATTTATGGAGAAAGAGTCAAGCAAGCCTGCGACTATTTATATATAGGCAGGGCTTCGACCTTTATATATGTCCGACTTCAAGCCGTATGCGGTACTTATATACCATTAATCTATTGACATTATGTAATCAAAAATGATAAACAGCTAAAGCTGACATAAAGGAATCGCCATGCCCGAGAACCGCCGTCTCAATACCCGCCTGCTGGATGCCGTCAAAGTGGATAATGACGTGGCAGCCGCACGCCGTGCTTTGAAAAGCGGCGCGGATGTGGACACGATGGGCGGCATGGACCGTTCTATGCTCTATTATGCCGCCAATCATGGCAATGAAGAGATGGTGGACCTTTTGCTGTCCTTCAAGCCTAAAAAGATTAACCAGACAGATGAAGAGGGTTTTACCCCCCTGCACGAAGCGATCGCCAAGGGGCATCTGGATATTGCGCAAAAACTGCTGGATGCCGGCGCGGATATCAATGCGCAAGATCCGCATAGCACGCTGGGGCTCGCCCCGCTGCATGTGGCCTTTAACGCCGATATGCGCGAAGAAAGGGTAGATCGCGTTTTGTTTGCCCTGCATGCAGGGGCGGATGAGACAAAAACAGACCTGCCGGGCCGGACCGCCATGGATGTCGAGCGGGAGCGGATGCATAAATGGCCCTTTGCCGGTGAAATGCTGACCTTGATGCTGGAATTCGTCAAAGACCGCGCCGAACAAGCGCAAAATGCTATCCAAGCGCAAAAAGACGCTGAAAACGCTGTGGTGGATCAAGCCGTACATGGCGGTTTGCAAAACAGCATGACGGTGCGCCGTATTCAGCTGAAATTCGGCCCGAAGCGCTGAAGGCCGCGACTCTGCATTTGATTCCTCCAGAACTTTGCCAATAAATAGCCAAAAATGCCCTATTTTTGCTTGCTCGCTTATATTGCCGAGCGGCAAGGATGTTGTGTAATTAACTGTTTTTTAAGACTTAAATAACGTAAATCCGATTAGGATTGACATAAATTGAGGTCGGGCATATAAAAAACAACGAAACAATTTAAGTTATGAAAATTAACAATTGATCATTTAAACCGCAACGAGGAGTGTGCCTATGTCTTTCCAAGTAACCCCCAAGAAACTTCTGCTGTCCTTTACCGCTGCTGCCGCCCTGATCACAGGCGCTGGTTCCTTTACCATTCTGGACGAGACCGAGCGTGGTATCGATTACCGTTTGGGTAAAATGGTAACAGAAGAAGTTGCTGAATTGCGCCAGCCTGGCTTCAGCCTGAAAACGCCGTTTTTCACAACCGTGAAAAAAGTAGATGTTTCCCTGCAGCAACGTGATTTTGATAATGTAGAAACCTATACGCAAGACAATCAGGTCATCAACGCGAAACTTTCCGTGATGTTCCGTATCCCGACAGAAGATCTGGTTTCGATCTACAAAAACAACCCGGATTGGGAAAGCAAACTTGAGCGTACCGTATTTGATGCAGCGAAAAGCGCATTGGGTAAGCAAGAAGCGCAAAACGTTGCCAACAACCGTGAAGAAATCATGAAATCGGTTACAGAAGAAACAAACCGTCAGGTTAAGAAACTTCTGGGCCTTGATATCGTGGCTGTCAAAATGCCTGACTTCACCTTTGACGAGGCTTTCGAAAACGCCGTGGCAACAGCCGCACGTGCCAAAGCTGTCTTGAACCAAAAACAGACAGAGCTGGAACAGCAGCGCGTTGAGAAAGATAAAACCATCGTAGATGCCGAAGCAAAAACACAAGCAGCCAAACTGGCCGCCGATGCTGAAGCGTATCGTTTGGAAAAAGAAAAAGAAGCAGAAGCCAAAGGTCAACTGGCTCTGGCAAGTGCAGAAGCTGAAGGTTTCACCAAAATCGTTCGCGCGATTGGTCAAGAAAACATCAGCACCTACCTGCAAACCAACAAATGGAATGGTGATGTGCCACAAGTAAGCGGCTCCACCGGTGGTACGGTTGTCGATCTGCGCCAAATGGCGCCGGTTGTTGCACCGAAAGCACCTGGCCAATAAGACAGAGATAATTTGTCAAAAAAACGGCTCCTTGCAAAAGGAGCCGTTTTTTTATGCGCGGTTAAAGCGTCTGATTTATCAGGCGTCTTTACCTTGATAGATGTGCATGATTTTTTCCAGCATCTTGAGCGATTCTTCACGCGGGCGCTGGAAGCAGTTGCGACCGATGATGGAACCGTTGCCACCGCCTTCAAAAATAGCGCGGGCATCGTCATACACGCTGTTCTCGTCTTTGGTGGCGCCACCGGAGAAAACAACCAGACGACGACCAGCAAAGGATGACTGCATGATATGTGCAACACGCTCGGCCTGTGTGCTGATCGCGATTTTTTCGCTCTCGTACACTTTTTTTGCTTCGGGCAGATCCACATGGTCTGTCGGCAGTTTTACTTTAATGATATGCGCACCCAAAAGCGCCGCCATATGTGCACCATAGGCAATGTTATCAACGGCGGTTTCACCGTCTTTGGAAACATTGGGGCCGCGGATGTAGGACCACATGACGGTCGCAATACCAAAAGCCTTGGCTTCTTCGGATAACTCGCGGATTTCTTCTTGCTGTTCCAGCATGTATTCGGAACCGGGATAGATTGTAAAACCAATCGCCGAGCAACCCAGACGCAACGCATCTGCGATCGACGCGTTGACCGACTGGTCTTTCGCGGAGATCAAGCTGTTGGACGAATTCATTTTCAAAATCAACGGCACAGCGCCTGCAAAGCTATCTGCACCCGCTTCCAATGCACCCAAAGGAGCGGCATAGGCGTTGCAGCCTGAATCGACCGCCAATTGATAGTGGTAATGCGGATCATACGCGGCAGGGTTCACGGCAAAGCTGCGGGCGGGGCCGTGTTCAAAGCCTTGATCCACCGGCAGGATCACCATTTTGCCCGTACCAGCCAGCTTACCGTGCATCAGGATGCGGCAGAGATTGGCTTTGGTGCCCGGATTGTCGCTTTCGTAGTAGGAGAGGATTTCTTTTACTTTTTTTGTGACTTTCATGTCTTTGTGTCTTTCTTGAAGTAAGTGTCGCGGAAATTAAACCAGTTTTGCCATGGCAACGGCAGTATCGGACATACGGTTGGAGAAACCCCATTCGTTGTCGTACCAGCTCATGACGCGCACAAAGCGGCCATCGATGACTTTGGTTTCATTCAGCGCAAAGATGGAAGAATGTGGATCGTGGTTGAAGTCAGACGATACCAGCGGTTCTGTGTACGTCGCCAAAATGCCTTTCAGCGGGCCTTTGGATGCTGCGATGATGGCATTGTTCACTTCTTCAACCGTTGTATCTTTTTTGGACGTGAATTTGAAATCAATCAGCGATACGTTCGGCGTCGGTACGCGAATGGCGGTACCATCCAGCTTGCCTTTCAGCTCCGGCAGCACAAGGCCGACCGCTTTGGCAGCGCCTGTGGATGTCGGGATGATGTTGGCAGCAGCCGCACGCGCACGGTGCAGGTCTTTGTGCATCGTATCAACGGTGTTTTGGTCACCCGTATAGCTGTGGATCGTGGTCATGAAGCCGTGCTCAATGCCAATGGCGTTGTTCAAGACATAGGCCACAGGTGCCAGACAGTTGGTGGTGCAAGATGCGTTTGACACAACCAGATGGCTTGCGGTCAGCTTGTCGTGGTTCACGCCGTAGACAACGGTGATGTCTTCATCTGTTGCCGGGGCGGAGATGAGAACTTTTTTAGCACCCGCCGCAATGTGTTTTTGCGCGTCGGATTTTTTGGTGAAAATGCCTGTGCATTCAAACGCGATATCCACGCCATGTGCTTTCCACGGCAATTGTGTGGGGTCGCGTTCTTGCACCATGGCAATTTCATGACCGTTGACGATCAGTTTGCCTTCGGATGCTTTGATCTCGCCACCGAAGCGGCCATGCACTGTATCGTATTTCAACAGGTGGGCATTGGCTTCCGATGTGGCCAGATCGTTGATGGCAACGACGGTCACATCATTGCGGCCGCTTTCCATGATGGAACGCAGAACCAGACGGCCGATGCGGCCAAAACCGTTAATGGCAACTTTGACGGACATAGATAAATCTCCTTTTACACTCTATTACAAAACCTGCCGCCCCGTTGTGGGTGCAGCGACCGAAGGATAGATCGAAAAAACCGTCCCGGTCTCCTTCGTGAAGCCGGGACGGTGTATGTCTTACAGGCGGGCTTTAACAGCGGCGACCAGATGATCCGCCGTGATGCCGAAATGCTCGTAGAGTTCTTGGTAGGGCGCGCTCTCGCCGAAGGATTTCATACCGATGAAAATACCCTCTGGTCCGATAATTGCATCCCAACCCTGACGTACGCCCGCTTCAATCGCGACATTCAGGGCAGAACCGTCCAGCAATTTGCTGCGGTAGCTGTCGTCTTGCTGTGCAAACAATTCCAGCGACGGTACGGAGATCACACGGGCCGGAATTTTTTCGGCTTCGAGTTTTTTCTGTGCGTCGATGGCAATTTCAACTTCTGAACCCGTCGCCCAGATCGTGACTGCCGCATCAGGTGCGGATGCGGGGGAGAGAACATAAGCGCCTTTGGCAGATACGTTCGCATCTACATATTCGGTGCGGAGCAGTGGCAGGTTCTGGCGTGTCAGTACTAAAATGCTGGGGCCTGTCGTATGCTCCAGTGCAATCTGCCAGGCTTCTGCGGTTTCAATCACATCGGCTGGGCGCAGCACCAAAACGTTCGGGATCGCACGCAGCGCTGCCAGATGTTCTACCGGCTGGTGTGTCGGGCCATCTTCGCCAAGGCCGATGCTGTCGTGTGTCATCACGTAAATCACGCGCTGTTTCATCAGCGCAGACAGGCGGATGGCAGGGCGGCAGTAATCGGTAAAGCTCAGGAAGGTTCCGCTATAGGGGATCAGACCTTTGTGCAGGGCCATACCGTTCATGGCGGCTGCCATCGCATGTTCACGCACGCCGTAGTAAATATAGCTGCCTTTGAAATTGTCTTTGGCAACGGCGCCCATGTCTTTGGTCAGCGTCAGGTTGGAACCTGTCAAATCCGCAGAACCGCCAATCATTTCCGGCAGCACAGGGATCAGTGCTTCCAGCACTTTGCCGGATGCTGCGCGGGTGGCAATTTTCGGCGCGTCTTTTGTCATTTGTGTTTTGAAGGCCGTAATGGCGATTTTCACTTCAGCAGAAACATCGCCTTTCATCTGGCGGTCAAACTGGGTGCGGATTGTGCCGTCCATCTGGTCAAGGCGGGCCTGCCAGTTTTTGCGGTCTTTCTGGCCAATCTCGCCTACGCTGCGCCATGCGTTGGTCACATCGGCGGGGATGTCGAAAGGTGCATGGCTCCAGCCCAGGTTTTTGCGGGCGCCGGCGATTTCTTCATCACCCAGTGGGGAGCCGTGGGAAGACGATGTGCCTTCTTTGGTCGGCGCGCCATAACCGATTTTGGTTTTGCAGCAAATCAGGCTCGGTTTGTCGTGGTTCATTTGCGCGGCGGCAATGGCCTTGGTGATTTCTTCGGGGTTGTGACCGTCTACGGTGAAGGTTTCCCAGCCATAGGCTTCGAAACGCTTGGGCGTATCATCGGTAAAGCTCAGCGATGTCGGGCCGTCAATGGAAATGCTGTTGTCATCGTACAGCACAATCAAACGACCAAGACCCAAGTGACCAGCAAGCGAGCAAGCCTCATGGCTGATGCCTTCCATCAGGTCACCATCGGAAGCGATGACATAGGTGTAATGGCTAACAATGTCGTTGCCGAAACGGGCATTGAGCAAACGCTCAGACAGGGCAAAGCCCACACCGTTGGAAATACCCTGACCCAAGGGGCCTGTGGTAGTTTCAATGCCGACGTCTTGCATGACTTCGGGGTGGCCGGGGGTGAGGCTTTTCATCTGGCGGAAATTCTTGATTTCATCCAGTGTCATTTTCTCGTAACCCGTCAGGTGCAAAATGCTGTAGAGCAGCATGGAGCCGTGGCCTGCGGAGAGGATAAAGCGATCACGATCTGCCCATGTCGGCAGGCTCGGATCAAACTTCATGAATTTGCTGAACAAGACGGTTGCCACATCGGCCATACCCATGGGCATCCCCGGGTGGCCGGAATTTGCTTTTTGCACGGCATCCATCGACAGGGCGCGCAGGGCATTGGCCATGTCTTTGTGTGTCACCGTTTGTGGCGTGGGGGATTTTGCGGGTTCGGCGGACATGCGGAGCCTCCTTGGCTGGGATGGGCGGAAAATGTGTATAAAAATCCTTTGCACCATGCCTTTTTAGCCCCGATACGTCAATGGGAGATGCCCGTGCAGGGCTCGATTTCGCCTTTATTTATTGACATAAACAAGGTGTCCGCCTTGTGTTGGATAACAGGGCGGGGGATTGATTAAAACGGCAGGATTTAGTCTAATAGGGGCACGCTGAAAACGGTCACCGGAAAGGTCACCACGCCATGGCATCGAAAACGCCTGATTTCAAAAACATGACACCCGAGCAGATGCGCGAAAACATCTCGGCCCTCAACCGCGAGATTCGTGAATTACGCAAACTCTCTGGTCAGGCCATGGGGGGCTTCTTTAAAGGACAGGCTGTAACATTGGGCTTGGGTGTGCCCGCCACGCTGGTCTTCCCGCCGCTCGGTGCCGGCATTATGGCAGCGGGTATGATCCACGGTAGCCAGAAAACAGCAGAGTCGATGGTCATCCGTGATCGTCTGGCAGAAGCAGAAACGCTGCGCCATAAATTCAAAACCGTCTGGCGGGCAAGGCCCGGCCGCAAGTTTTTGGATATTGATGCGCGTTGCAAGCGTGAGAATGAACGTAAAATTGCAAAGCAGCGTCAGAAAATGATTGATGACGCCAAACGCAAATATGGCCGTTTTGGTTTTGGTATTGATTGATTAAAACCGCACACCCAGCGTGACGGTGCCGAACAGGTCGCCTTTATCCTGATCATCAAATTCTTTTGTCCGGTAAATCAGCGCATAACTTGCGCGCACCTTGCCATAGGTCAGGGCGATGCCAGCGTTGACATCGGCGACAAACGGCTTTTTATCCACGCTGTGGCTATTGGCAAAGGTATTGCCATCCAGAAAAATATTGCGAGCCACGGCGCGTGTTTCTACACCGCCGAACAAATACCAGCTAAAGGTATTTTCAGGTATCACAAACGCCCCTGTGCCCGGCATGGCAGGGCGTACGCGCACGGGTGAATCCTGAAATCCGTCGCCATAAGGGGACAGGCTGAAACTGGCGCCTGCATTGGCGTAAGTATAGATATTGCCGACGGTCGCACCCAGATAAGGCACGGCATTCGCACGCCAGCCCAATGTTTCAAAGCTATACCGCTCAGGGAAGCTGCGTTCCCACGACAGCATCAGGCCCGGCTCGTTCTTCAGCTGATGCGCCCAACCTTTGGGCATGGGGGAATCTGATACGTGACGGTGAATGGCTTTTTGTATCTGCTCGCCCATTGCGGCGGGGCCGACGATGCCAAGGGTTGCTTCTAGGCTATCCACATGGTTGTTGGTAACGCTGGTAAGACCTGCCGAGCCGTATAAAAATGCCGCCCATGGGCGTTCGTTCGCTTGCGGCCCTGCAATCGTAATATCGCTTGGCGTATAGAGGTTATGGCCGAGGGAATAAGAAATGCTGGTCGTTTCGTTGATAGAAAATGTCGGTACAGCACGATCTACAGTGCGAAACACTTGCGGGATAGACGCGCCCATATCAAAAAACGTCACACGCGCGCCGTTGGTGTAGTTACGGTCCGTGCCGCCGCCATATAAATCGTTTTCGGAATTGAATGTGATGAAGCGTGATTTTTGTTCCCGCTTGGATCGTCTGACAGCTTGCGTCACATCGGACTGCAAACTGGCGGCGGGGACGCTGTGTGCTTCCGCCGGTTTTTCTTTTTTTGCAGCACTGTTTTTACGCGCTGCTTCCGCAGTTGTTTCGACTTCCGCGGTGCTGGATGTTAACCGTGCCTGTTTGTCTGCTGTTCTTTCCTGCGCGACAGCGGCGGTCGACACAAGGCTTAAACCCAGCAGAAAACAGGCAAAAGTTTTTTGCATCAGGCGGCTTCTTCCATGTAACTCTCGATGGGTGGGCAGGCGCAGACAAGGTTGCGGTCACCGATCACATGATCAATGCGGCCCACGGGCGGCCAGTATTTGTCGGTCGCCAGATAAGACACAGGGAAAGCGCCATCGTGACGTGCATAGGGGCGCTGCCAATCATCATCGGCAATATCGCCCAGCGTATGCGGTGCCATATGCAAGGGATTCGCCCCTTGCGGCCACGTGCCACTTTCGATTTTAGAGATTTCATCGCGGATGGTACGCATGGCAAGAATAAAACGGTCCAGCTCTGGTTTGGATTCCGATTCCGTCGGCTCGATCATCAATGTGCCAGGCACAGGGAAAGACATCGTGGGTGCGTGGAAGCCAAAATCCATCAGGCGTTTGGCAATGTCATCGACGCTGATATGGGCTGTATCTTTGAACCCGCGTGTATCAAGGATACATTCGTGCGCAACATATCCGTTTTTGCCGACGTATAGTGTTTCGTAATGTTTTTCCAAACTTTTGGCGATGTAATTGGCATTCAAAATGGCCACTTGTGTTGCGCGTTTCAAACCTTCCGATCCCATCAGGGTGATGTAGACCCAAGAGATAGGCAAAATAGCAGCAGAACCATAAGGGGCTGCCGACACGGGGCCAATCGCATCTTCACCGCCCACACCGTTCAGCAACGGGTGACCGGGCAAGAAGGGGGCCAGATGTGCGCCCACACCGATGGGGCCCATACCGGGTCCGCCGCCGCCATGCGGAATGCAGAATGTTTTGTGCAGGTTCATGTGCATGACATCTGCGCCAAATTTACCGGGGCAGGCAAGGCCTACCAGCGCGTTAAAATTCGCGCCGTCCATATAAACCTGTCCGCCGTTTTGGTGGATGATCTCGCAAATCTCGCGGATTTCTTCTTCGAATACACCGTGGGTGGAGGGATATGTGACCATCAAGGCGGCGAGCTTTTCTTTGTGCTGTTCTGCTTTCGCGCGCAGATCAGCGACATCGATATTGCCGTTGTCATCGCATTTCACAATCACGACCTGCATGCCGGTCATCACGGCAGATGCGGGGTTGGTGCCATGTGCAGATGACGGGATCAGGCAGATATTGCGTGCCGTATCGCCACGGCTGGCGTGATAGGCCTGAATAACCAATAGCCCTGCATATTCACCTTGCGACCCTGCATTGGGTTGCAATGACACGGCGGCAAAACCTGTCAGGGTGCAAAGTTTTTGTTCCAGATCCTTCAGCATCAGGCGGTAGCCTTCTGTCTGGTCGGCAGGGGCGAAGGGGTGCATGTCGGCAAATTCGGGCCAAGTGACGGGAATCATCTCTGCCGTTGCATTCAGCTTCATGGTGCAAGAGCCCAGCGGAATCATAGAACGGTTGAGCGCAATGTCTTTTTGTTCCAAATGGCGCAGGTAGCGCAGCATTTCGGTTTCTGAACGGTACAGGTTGAATGTCGGATGCGTCAGGTAGGCTGATGTGCGCAACAGGTTTTCCGGCAGGCGGCTATCTGTTTCGGCGTCAATGCTCTCGACACTGAAAGGCAGTGCGCTTTTGCCAGCGAAAACTTGCCAGAGCGCAAAGACTTCCATGCGGTTGGATTTTTCGTCCAGTGCAACGCCCAAGCGGCCATCGCCAAAATCGCGCAGGTTGATGTCTTCTTCTTGTGCGCGGTTCAAAATATCTTGCGCTTGTTTGCCGGCATCAATCGTCAGCGTGTCAAAGCTATGGGTGTTTTCAATCTCGAAACCCATTTTTTCAAGGCCTGCTGCCAGCACCGTTGTCAGGCGGTGAATGCGCAGTGCAATTGTTTTAAGGCCTTCCGCGCCATGCCATACGGCATAGAAACCGGCAATGTTTGCCAGTAATACTTGTGCGGTGCAAATGTTACTGGTCGCTTTTTCGCGGCGGATGTGTTGTTCGCGCGTTTGCAGGGCCAGGCGGTAAGCGGGCTTGCCTTTGTTGTCCACCGATACACCGACAATGCGGCCGGGGACAGAGCGTTTGTATTCATCCTTCGCCGCAAAAAACGCCGCATGCGGGCCACCAAAGCCCAGCGGCACACCAAAGCGTTGTGATGAGCCGAACACAATATCCGCGCCCCATTCACCGGGTGGGGTGAGAAGGGTGAGTGCGAGCAAATCTGTCGCTACGGCTACTAGCATGTTTTGGTCATGCGCTTTTTGGGTCAGGGCTTTGTAATCGGCCACATCGCCTGTTGTGGTGGGGTATTGCAGCAAAAGGGCGAAGCCGTCTTTTTCAACGAGATCTTCCGGCTTGCCAATTTCAACGGTATAGCCCAGCGGCAGGGCGCGTGTTTCAATCACGGCAATCGTTTGCGGGTGGCAATCGGCACTGACGAGGAAGGTGTTGCTGGGATTGCTGCCCATGCGTTTGGCAAGCGTCATGGCTTCTGCGGCTGCTGTTGCTTCATCGAGCATAGAGGCGTTGGCAAGCGGCATAGCCGTTAAATCCATCACCATCTGTTGGAAGTTGATGAGCGCTTCCAAGCGGCCTTGGCTGATTTCCGGTTGATAGGGTGTATAGGCCGTGTACCAGCCCGGATTTTGCAGCACGTTGCGCAAAATCACATTCGGCGTGATGGTATCGTAATAACCTGTGCCGATTAGCGAGCGACACAAGCGGTTTTGCTGTGCCATCTGCATGAGGGTTTTGAGTGCCTCATGCTCTGTCATCGGCTCGCCCGTGGCGGGGGTGGATTTTTCGAGAATGGCGGCAGGTACTGCACGTGCGGTCAGTTCATCCAGACTGGCAGCGCCCACTGTTTTGAGCATGGCGTTGATATCCGCATCCGATGGGCCAATGTGGCGGCGGATGAAGTCGTCTTTTTGTTCCAAGTCGTTAATGCGGTCCATGATATTATGTGCCATCGCGTATTCAAACCCTCGTCGCAGCTGGATCGTTCCAGCGGTTATTATTAATATCGCCAAAAATCAGGTTTTACAGGCCTTCGGTAAAGGCTTTGTAACCAGCTTCGTCTTTCAAACCGGCCAGTTCTGTATCATTGGCAATTTTGATTTTGTAGAACCATGCCGCGCCCTGTGGGTCAGCATTGACCAGTGCAGGGTCATCGGACAGCGCTTGGTTGATTTCAACAATCTCGCCCGATACAGGGGAGTAAATCTCGCTCGCCGATTTCACGGATTCAACAACGCCCGCTTGGCCACCCTTGGTCACGGTGGCGCCGACTTTTGGCAGCTCCACATAGACAACATCGCCCAGTGCTTTTTGTGCGTAGTTGGTAATGCCAACGGTGCCAACACCGTTTTCAATTTTAATGTATTCGTGGTCTTCGCTGAATAATACCTGTGTCATGGTCTTTAATCCTTCTTATAGCTTTGTTTGACAAAAGGGGTAGCCGCCACTGTGCAGGGGCGGGGTGCGCCGCGCAGCATGGCATTTATTTCTGTGCCGGTTTTGGCAAAGGCTGTTTCGACATAGCCCATGGCGACAGGGCCATCAAAACTGGGGCCGAAACCGCCGCTGGTGATGATGCCGATTTTACGGCCCGTTGCATCGACCAGCTCGGTGCCTTCGCGCATGGGGGCTTTGCCATCGGGCTTGATGCCGACGCGCAGGCGGTCTGTACCATTGGCCAGTTGCGCCATAATTTTATCAGCGCCTGCAAAGTTTTTCTCTTCGCGGCGGCGTTTGGCAATGACCCATTTCAGGTTGGCTTCAACAGGGGTTGTCTGGTCATCCAGATCATGCCCATAGAGGCAAAGCCCTGCTTCCAGACGCAAACTGTCGCGTGCGCCAAGGCCGATGCATTTAACAAGATCATTCTGCAAAAGTTTTTCGGTGAAGGTGACGGCGTAGGCGTCGGGGATCGAAATCTCGTATCCATCTTCGCCTGTATAGCCGGAGCGGCTGATGAAAAGTTCTTGCCCGTCATGTACGGCCTTCAGCGATGTCATGAATACCAAATCAGCAGCGGCGGGCAGAAGCGCTTTTAAAACGTCTTCCGCCTTTGGCCCTTGCAGCGCAATCAGCGCGCGGTCGGGCATTTGTGTCAGTGTGGTGTCGGCCCCGATTGATTTTTCGATATAGGCGAAATCTTTTTCTTTGCACGCCGCATTCACAACCAGAAACAACGTATTGTCATCCCAGCGTGTGACCATCAAGTCATCAATCACGCCGCCTTGGTCGTTCAGCAAAACGGTATAGCGCATTTGCCCAGCGGCAAGTCCCGCAATATCGCCCGGCACGATTTTCTCAAGCGCGGCGGCGGGGTCACCATTCTTGCCGGTTAAAACGGCTTGGCCCATGTGGGAGACATCGAATAATCCGGCAGCGGTGCGGGTGTGTAAATGTTCTTTCAAAACACCCATGCCATCGTATTGCACGGGCATGTCATAGCCAGCAAAAGGCACCATCTTGCCGCCATGGGCAAGGTGCAGGGCATGAAGCGGTGTTTTATGAAGTGTATCAGCGGTCATTTTTTGTGCGGCGTTTTCCAAAGCGGTGTCCTTCTATATATATCAAGAATCAGACGGCCCCCACTCTGTCTTGTGACCTGAGAGTTTTCATATGCGCGAAGAGGGGCGCATATTTGCTCCGTCGGTGCTGTTTTGCCACGTTTAGCGTGTAAAACAGGCTTTCCAGAGATGCTTTGGCCCGGATTTTGACGTCCGGGCGATGCTATGCGGTCCTTTTGCCTGAGAGATTCCGGGGTGGTTGCTCCTTCGGCGCTGGAGAATCCAGTCTCTCCCGCATGGCATATCGCTTGTGAGGTTGACAGTAATGCGTCTTATTCTAAAGTCAACGGGCGCAATGCTTTCATAGGGGATTATACAGAATATGCCAAACAGCAAAAAAATAGCCACATCACCGGGTGACGATGTGCCCAGCCGCAGCAGTGCCAGGCGGGTGCCTGCGGTCAGGGCCACGGTGATGGCCTCCAGCTTTGCGCTCGGGTTTATTGTGGTCTGTCTGGTTGTGTATCTGCTGCATATCTCGGCATCGATCATGATCCCCTTCGTCATTGCCGTCTGTCTTTGGTATTTGATTAACGCGATTGCGCGCGGCTTGTCACGCTTGCCGCTGGGTGGATTTACGTTGCCGCGCTTCTGGTGTTTCTTTTTGGCGATTGCCGCATTGGGGGCCACGTTGTGGTTTGTCCTGACGCTGATCAATCACAATATCCGCCTCGTACTGGAAGCGGTACCTGTGTATCAGCAAAACCTGGAGCAATTGTTGCCCAAGGTTTTGACCATGCTGCATCTGGAACGTGAAGCCATGGTGCGTGAATTGCAGCAGTACATTAACCTGACCAGCATTGTGGCCACACTGGCCGCGACCTTTACAGGTCTTGCCGGTAAATCGCTGGTGGTGATGTTCTATACGGGTTTCTTGCTGTATGAACAGCGTTTCTTTGACCGCAAGATTAAAAACATGATCGAAGATCAGGAAACAGAAAACAGCGTGCGCGCGATTTTGAAACGCATTGATATCAACATTCAGCGCTATATCTGGGTGAAGGTTTTAATTTCCGCACTCACAGGTATTTTTACCTATACCTTGTTGAAGTTTTACAACGTCGATTTCAACCAGTTCTGGGGGTTGATGGCGTTTGTGCTGAATTTTATTCCTTATATCGGCTCTCTGCTCGCGATTGCGCTGCCGGCCATTATTGCGCTGATCCAGTTTAATGACCTGTCGACCTTCTTTATTATTGGCAGCTGTCTGGGTGTTATTCAGATCACGCTGGGCAGTATTATTGATCCGCGCATGCTGGGGGATAGTTTGAACATCAGCCCGATCATGATCATCTTCTCGTTGGCGGCCTGGGGCATGATCTGGGGGATCCCCGGTATGTTCTTGTCCATTCCTATTCTGGCGATGGTGGTGATTACGCTGGGCCAGTTCCCCAAGACACGGCCGATTGCGATCTTGCTGTCCAAGACAGGCGTGGTCGATGCAGCCTCTGCTGAGGAAATGAAAGTCCCTGCGTAAAACACAGAGATAACAAAAAAGCCCCGGCTGTATCAGCCGGGGCTTTTTCTGTGTGCAAGCGTGCCTTACGATTTACATCTTCGGCGGCTTGGGTGCATTTGGTTTTTGTGCAGCAGCGGCGGCTTTGGCTTTTTCTTCGGCCACCAGTGCTTTTTTATCGGGTTTGCCGATCATGGTTTTCGGCAGGTCTTTGCGGTATTCCATCAGCTTTGGCATTTCGTAAGGAGCCAAACGCTCTTTCAGATATGCCAGCAGGTCAGCCTGTTCCAGCTTCTCGCCTTCTTTCAACACTACAAAAGCCTTCACAGTTTCACCGCGATATTCATGATCCACGCCAATGACGATGGATTCAGATACGGCTGGGTGGCTCATGATGGCCTCTTCAACTTTGCGCGGGAATACTTTCAGGCCGCTGGCGTTGATCATGTCTTTGATACGATCCACGATAAAGACATAGCCGTCTTCATCCACATAACCGACGTCGCCGGTGTGGAAGTAGCCTTCTTTGTCCATCACATGCGCTGTTTCTTCGGGCTTGTTGTAATAGCCCTTCATCACTTGCGGGCCGCGCAGGCAGATTTCGCCTTCCATTTTAATCGGCTGGCTTTGGTCAGGAAATTCAAGATTGGAAATCTTGATTTCGGTTTGGGGCACAGGCATGCCGATGGAATTCAGCTTCTTCTCGCCCTTCACCGGGTTGGCAATTGCCAGCGGCGCGGTTTCGGACAGGCCGTAACCTTCCACCAGTTCCAGGCCAGTCAGTTTTTTGAAGCCGTTCATGACATTTTCGTTCAGCGCCGCGCCACCGGACAGGCAGACTTTCAGCGAAGACAAATCGTATTTCTTCACGTCTTTGCTGTCGATGATGGCTTTGTAAAGCGTCGGCACGCCCGCAAACATGGTGGGCTTTTCTTTCTGGATGGTTTGCAGTGTTTCTTTCAGGTCAAACTTTGGCAGCATCACCAGCTCGGCGCCCATCTGTAAAGACATGTTCATTTGCACGGTCATGCTAAAGACGTGGAAGAACGGTAGCACAGCCAGCATTTTTTCTTGCTGCGGTGTTTCTTTACCGCCCGTAAACCACAAATTCGCTTGCTGCAAATTGGCAGTCAGGTTGCCATGGCTGAGGGCCGCACCCTTGGGCACGCCTGTTGTACCGCCGGTATATTGCAAAACAGCGATATCATCCGTTGAAATATCAACCGGGGCAGGCTTGCCTTTTTTGCCAACCATTTTGGCGAAGGACAAATGCTTGTCGTCTTGTTTCACTTTAACCAGATCAGATTTACCAAAGATGCCTTTGACAGCATTGATGGTGCGATAGGCAAAGCCCTTCACGCTTGGCAAGGCATCGGCCATGTCGCAGGAAATGATTTTTTTCAAACGTGTCGTGCCCAGCATTTTCTCAATCTTGGGCTGCACTTGTTTCACGTTCACGGTCACCATCAAATCACATTCGCTGTCATTGATCTGGTGTTTCAGCTCTTGTTCAGCATAGAGCGGGTTGAAGTTGACAACCGTGGCACCCGCTTTCATCGCGCCGTAATAGGCGATGACGTAAAACGGTGTATTGGGCAGGCACAAACCGACTTTGGAACCTTTGCCGACGCCTTGGTCTTGCAAAGACTTGGCAAAGTTATCGACCATCTCGCCGACTTGTTTGTAGGTCAGTTTATTGCCCATGAAATTCAGACAGGTGCGCTTGCCGTGTTTTTTGACGGATTCTTCAAGCATCTGCACCATAGTGGATTGCGGTACATCTGCATCCCACTCGATATCGACCGGATATTTGCGCGTCCAGGGTTGCTCGGTCTTTTTGCCGTTGTTATTGGCGGCATTGGCGGAGGAATCAGGTTTGGGTTGTGCGCTCATATGTACGGACTCACTATCTTAAGGTGTTAAACAAAATTCTGCTCACGCGCCTGATATGCCCCGAAAAATGCGGGGCGATAGACAGGCGGCGACACACACCATTTAAGACGCCGTTTATGATTATTGGATCTGATTTGATCGCCCTAAAACTATCAGTTCGCATAAGACAAGTAAAGGGCAGGTGGGGATTATGTGCCTGAACGTATTATGGTTTTCCTGCACTGCAAAATAAGCATTAAAAAAACGGCTGCCTGTAATAGCAGCCGCTTTTTGTAACGGAAAATAACCTTAGCCAGCGTTGGGCGGCTTGGGGGCATTTTTTGGTGTCTTGGGTTTTGTCGCTTCTGTTTCCGGGATGGCAGGGGCCAGAAAATCCAGAAGGCCGGAACCGGTCGAAGGTTTCTTCGCCTGGTCTTCTTTGATTTTATCGACCTGTTTGCCAGCGGCATCAGCGCCTTTGGAGAATTTATCTTTTATGGAGGAGAAAACCCCCTTCACGCGTTTGCCGACAGCATCTGTTGCGTGATCGACTTTATCCGCAGCAGGTTTGGCTTTTTCAGCAAGCTCGATGGTCTTTTTGGTGACATCGGTGGAAATTTCGCCCGCTTTTTTGGAAACGTCGTTATACGTTTTCAGCCCGCGCTGTGCCAGTTTGATGGCTTTCGCGGTACGGTTCACGGCTTTGGCGGCATCTTCTTTTTTCTGTTTGCGTTGCTCGACGGGGTCTGTCTCTTTGCGCAGCTTTTCCTCGCCGTCCTGCTTGATTTTGTTCAGCCAATCTTTCATGCCCATGACGCCTTTCCTTTTTAAATAAAAATGTACCGGATATTATTAGGATATGTCGGCAGACTAACCAAGCCCGAAATAAAAGTCAATCCTTATGGGAATTTAAGCAAAATCAAGCCCGAAACGCCCCTGTTTCAAAAAAGACTGCCCTGACGGCTGTCTTTTTGCGATTCGGTAGGCTTTTGTGGCATTTCTGTGGCGGGAGATAAAATCAGCGCAGGCTGTTGATCGGGCTGCAGCAGTGCGTGGAGCGCAAGATTTGGCGTGGCGGGGTCGAGCCACAACGTCAATGCCGCAGGTGTTGTCAGCATCACGGGCATGCGGTCGTGGCATCCTTGCATGGCCTCGGTTGCTGCCGTGGTTAAAATCGCAAAACTTTCGCTGATCTCGCCTGTCTGCGGGTTTTGCC
>JBGTNC010000235.1:0-9596 GCA_041743265.1 Alphaproteobacteria bacterium
CATCTGCCAGAGATTGTCGTGCCTGTTGCCAGTTTTTGGAAGGTGACAAGAGAGGCTGTCCGCGCGGGGCCATCAAAGCCGGATAAAATGCCAAGTACGCTGCCTTCCGATGATTTTGGTGTGCCGTAGAGGAAGGCCTTCTCCCAAAGATTGTGTTGCTTGTTCGGGCGCGTGTTGTGCCCGAACAGACGGAGCAAAAGATCGGACGGTGTCAAAAAATAAGCATTCCGATGCAAAAATTCGCGGTGCCAATCAACGGAATATAGGCCATTGGCCAGACGGTCTTGTAAAGCGGGAGAGGGCCAAGAGAGGTTTGCTTCAAAACAAGTGCCACCGTGTTTGTCGGGCTGCGATTTGGTAATGCTTGCTTGTAAGCGCACAGGGCCGGAGGGCATAAATACAGTGAGTGAAAGTGCCTCACCCGTTTGAAGGGGCGTTGTTTGGCGATAATCAGTGAATTGTACCCAGTCTTCCGCAATGCTGGTGACGCAGGCATAGGTGCGGCCGTTCTCGCCCAGCATGGCGGGGAGGGGTAAGCGAAAGCGAAAATAGTCATGCGTATTTTCCGCGTCCGTCAGTGCTTTGCGTACAAAAAACAAGGCACGTATGGCGCTGTATAACGCCCAGACACCGGCAATAAGCACGAGATCGGCGGTATATCCTGCGGTCATAACCTCATGAGGGTCGACATTCTCAAATGTCCCCGTGAACAGAAGGGAGTGTAGAGTGTCGTATAACGGCCCCGTTTGAAAGCCGCGCTGCGCGAGCATGGCGACCCCATAGGCAAGGGCGCAAAGGCTTGCCATCATCACGGTTAATTGCGGTGCCATTAATTTCCAGCTGACAGCACCGCGCGTATTTTTTGAAGAGCTTAGGAAATCTATTTTCCGGCCGAAGAGGCCCATGGTGGAGATGATATAGACAGGCCAGCGTGCCATGGCGAAAATTTCGTTCGCCCAGTAACGTGCAAAGCCACAGCCGATTTCTTGCAGCATGATGTAGCTCAAAACCGGAAAAGATAAAACAACAAGCGTATTGAAAACCGTAATGGTGAACGGCTGAAGCCCTGTTACCAGTGCAATCAACGGGATCGCAAACAGCAAAAGCTGCTGCCAACCCTCAAGGTAAATCAATCCCAACGACAGATAATGTAATCGCTGACGCAAAGTCAGGCCTTTGCAGAACAATATATTTTCATGCTTTAGCGCGTGTAAATTGCCATGCCCCCAGCGGTGGCGGGTTTTGTAATATTCGCCAAGGTCGGCGGAGGCAACACCGTATGCCACAGGCTCGTTCAAAAAAACGGTTTTGTATCCGGCTTTGTGCAGCTTTAGCGAGGTATGAATATCTTCCGTGACGGTTTCCACGGGGATGCCGCCCACGGCATCAAGCGCTTCTCGGCGGTAAATGACGCCTGTGCCAACGCAAGATGCTGCATTCGCCGAGTCCGCACAAGATTCCGCAAGGTTGTAAAACGCCGCCTGATCATGCCAGAGCGCGCCAGTGCGTTCGGCGTTCATGTATTGAAAAGCATCAATGTTGTAATAGTCTTGCGGTGTCTGGACGAGAGCGACAGACGGGTCATCGAAAAAACCAAGCATGGCATCAATCGCATGAGGCAGCGCGATATGGTCGGCATCAAAGGTCATTACAAAATCTGCTTTGCTATGCGTCATGCCGTGGTTCAGGTTGCCGGCTTTCGCATGAGCGCTATCGCTGCGCCGAATGTATTGCACGCCAAGTTGTGCGGCCATTTCTTTAACGTCGTCACGCTTGCCATCGTCGAGCACGAAGGTGTTATGCGGGTATTCAATGTCGCGTGCCGCCATCACCGTGCGGCGGATGATGCCAAGCGGTTCTTTATATGTCGGGATCAAAACATCCACCGATAAGCCGCGCGGTGCGGGCGTGGGGCTGCGATGGTTATAGTGCCAGGATGTGAAAATTGCCGTCAGGCCTAAAATAAATCCGATGCATTCCGTTGAGAAAAACGCGACGGATAAAGCCATGGAATCCGGGTTAATAATTGTAAATCGCCAGACCAGATAGGCGCTTAAGGTCATAATATAAAGAACCGCCATAAACCACCGCCACAATTTGCGGCGCTGAAAGCGCGCATGCATTTGCATGGAAACAGTTTGCGGGGCAAGCGGTGCCGGTGCTGCATCTAGGGCAGGGGGTGTTATTGAATGTTGTTGCGGTATCATCACAGCACGCCAGTTTCGACAATTTAATAATGATTAGGATATATAGCGTTTTCAGGCGCAGGTATAGCAAGAAGTCCCATGAAAGCGCGTGCACGGGCCGTTTTGTTGCTGAAAATGGCCATTCTTGGGGCTTGCTGCGCTACCCTGTATTGCGCATCCCCGCAGAAATGCCACCCATAGTCAGAGCCAAGGTGCGGCACAGGCTGGCGGGTGGTTTGGGGTGATCGCGGTACTCTTTCAAAAGATGTGCCTGCAAAATATTTAAAACATCCACGTAAGGCGAGCGCAAACGGATGGAACGTGCCAGCACGGGCATCGTCTCTAAAATCTCTTTGTGTTGCATGACGGATTTTAAAGTCTTTTTGGTGCGGGCAAGGCGCTTCATGTAATCTTTGGTCATGCCTTGTAATGCGGGTGATACCAACAACGCCGAATAATATTCGGTAATTTGTACATCAGCCTTGGCGACAACCATTTCGACCAGATCCATGACAGAGCGGAAAAAGGGCCAGTGCTGATACATCTTTTGTAGTCGTTTCAAGTTGCCAGCTTTGATATCGGCGTCCAATGCCTCGACAATCCCCAGCCATGCGGGCAAGAGTGTGCGTGATTGTGTCCAGCCGAAGACCCAGGGAATAGCGCGCAGCCCTTCCAACCCGTTATCTTTTTTACGTCTACCGGGGCGGCTGCCGATGTTGAGGAGGCCAAGTTCTCCCGTCGGGGTAATTTGCATGTAGTGTTGCATAAAGTCCGGATCTTCATAAACCACAGCGCGAAAAGCGGTGGAGGCATTTTGTGCCAGCCGTTCCATTGTTGTGATCCATTCAGGTTCAATTTTCTCGGGCTTGGACAGCAAGGATTCCATGAAGCCGGAGAGGTAAAGCTCCATCGTGCGTTCCGCGACCTCCGGTAGGCCGAATTTGGCATTGATCGCCTCACCCTGTTCGGTGATGCGGATCGTGCGCGACAGGTGCGGGCGGGGCAGGGCCATCAGCGCCGTTTCAATCGGCCCGCCACCGCGTGCCACACTTCCGCCGCGCCCGTGAAAGAAGACCGATTTAATGCCGAATTTTTTACCAAGTTTGGTGAGGTCTGACTGCAGCTTGTGGATTTCCCATGCGGCATTCAAATATCCGCCGCGCTTGGCGGAATCGGAATAGCCGATCATGATGTGCTGGTCATTGCCCACGTGTTTTTTATAGGCAGGTATGGCATAGAGCGCCGCCATGGTCGCGGTTGCATTTTGCAGGCTGTCTGGTGTTTCGAACAATGGACAGATGGGCACTTTGCGCGTGACACCCGCTGCTTTCATCAGAAATTGCACGCCCAGCATATCGGATACATTCGCCGCCATGGAGATGATATAGGGGCCTAAGAATTCTTCCGGCATTGTCTGGTACAGTTGCAGCGTTTTGATGACTTCTTTTGTTTGTGCGCTGGTTTTGCCATGCGGTTTAACGGGTTTGCGCAAAGCGGCAGTCAGCAGGCGTATTTTCTCGGCCTCTGATGCTTGGCTATAGCCTGCCCCCAGTAGTTCTTGCAACGCGGCTTCATGCACATCTGCGCTCTGGCGAATGTCGAGTTTCAAGAAAGAGAGCCCGAAAATACGCACGCGCCAGATCAGTTGTTGCAACGGGTCTTTCGCTAATACTTCCAGCCCGTTTTTTTTCAAAAATTCTTGCAGGGCATAAAGGCTTTTTAGAAAACCGGCGCGGTCAAAGCGGGGTGTGGATTTTCCCAGCTGTTTTTGAAAATCGTTGAGCTTTGTTGTCAGTGCATCCAATTGCTGGTGGCAGGTTTTGCGCAGGCGCAATCCTTTTTCATCTGCCGAGAAGCCCAGCATATCGCGCAAATCCGCAAGGGCAGCCAAATAGCGTTTACAAGCGGCGGCGGACGTTTCCATCAGTACTTCACGCGTTACGGCAGCTGTGACGCCGGGGTGCCCGTCGCGGTCGCCGCCCATCCATGATGAAAAGCGGATCGGGTGCGGAAAGACCTGTGACATATCGCCGACGGCCTGTTTATAGGCATCGCTCATCTGGTAATGGAAATGCGGAATGGTGTCCCATAAAATACGCTCCGCCAGTTCCAACCCATAGCGGGCTTCATCCACGGGCGTTGGTTTTTCATCCCGCACAGCGCTGGACAGCCAGAGTTGCATGATGAGGGAGCGGATTTCCTGCAAAACAAGGTTGCGGTCAAAACTGGCAAGCTCATTTGAATCCAGCTTCAGTAAACAGGCCGATAAATCGCGGTAAGTGCGGATGGCTTGCGGCAGCTCGGCCTCTGTCGGGTGTGCGGTCAATACCAGCTCTATTTGTATATCCAGCAGCGCCTGTTTAATTTGCGCGGCAGGAATGCCCGATTTCAATAGGCGCTGGAATGTATCCAGCGGGGCTGCACGCTGCGGTGCTTTGCCGGCCAAACGGTAATCATGCCGGCGGCGGATGCGGTGGACTTGTTCGCACAAATTAGCCAAGCGCAAAAATTCGGTAAAGGCTTTGACGATTTTGTATTTGTCATCATGGGGCAGGCTCTTGAGAATCTGTTCAATGTCGCGATGCGCGTCCTTGCGGCCCAATCGGGCCTTTTGCGCAAGACGGCGCAGTTTTTCGACTGTGTTGAATACACGTGGCCCTTCCAGCTGTTGCAGGGTATCGCCCAGAATATCCCCCAACAGATGGATATTATCGGAAAGGGGTTTCAGTGTGTTCTGTGTCATTCTGGCTACCTTTGATATTCTTGCGGGCTGGTTGTTATTCTGCATCCGTCACGCTAGATTAATAGCACGCGCGGGGCTGTCGTCAAAATACAGCGACAGACGCAAAACAAAAACAAGGATGGCGCGCATGGTTGCGGCAATTGCGGTCGAAAATGTACAAAAGCGTTATGATAATGGCTTTCTGGCGCTGGATGATGTGAGCCTCAGCGTGAAAAAGGGCGAGATTTTCGCTCTTCTCGGCCCGAATGGCGCGGGCAAGACAACTTTGATTGGTGCTATTTGCGGCACAGTGCGCACAACCGGCGGCCATGTGGCGGTCTTTGGTCATGACAATATCAAAAACTACCGGCAGGCCCGCCAGCACATTGGTCTGGTCCCGCAAGAACTGACAACGGATGCTTTTGAAACGGTTTGGAATACCGTGTCATTTTCGCGCGGGCTTTTTGGCAAACGTGCAAATAAAGAATATATCGAAACGCTGCTGAAGCAATTATCCCTGTGGGATAAAAAAGATTCGCAAATTCGAAAGCTCTCCGGCGGTATGAAACGCCGTGTGATGATTGCCAAGGCTTTGTCGCATGAGCCGGATGTTTTGTTTTTGGATGAACCGACCGCAGGTGTCGATGTGGAATTGCGCAAATCCATGTGGCAACAAGTACGTGCCCTGCGCGAAACGGGCGTGACGGTTATTCTCACCACACATTATCTGGAAGAAGCCGAAGAAATGGCCGACCGCATCGGCGTGATCAATAAGGGCAAACTTGTCTTGGTTGAAGATAAAAATACCTTAATCAAAAAAATGGGTAAAAAAGAGCTGGTGCTGGAATTGCAAACGCCCATGGCGCAGGTACCCCCTGCCTTGCAAGGGTTTAACCTGCATCTGGCCGCCGCAGGTGCGCAGTTGATTTTTACCTATGATATTGCGCGCGAAGATAACGGCGTTGCCGATCTTTTCGATAAACTCAAAGAAAACGACGTGAAGTACAAAGATTTCAGCACCCGCCAAAGCTCGCTGGAAGATATTTTTGTCGGTTTGGTAGGTGATGCGTGAATTATCTAGGGATCTGGGCCATTTACAAATTTGAGATGGCACGCACATGGCGCACACTGGGGCAAAGCATTGCGTCGCCTGTTATTTCAACAATTTTGTATTTCATTGTTTTTGGCGCTGCCATCGGCTCGCGCATCAGCGATGTGGATGGCGTGGCTTACGGTGCTTTTATTGTGCCGGGGTTGATTATGCTGACGGTTTTGGCACAGAGCATTTCAAACGCCTCCTTCGGCATTTATTTTCCGCGTTTTACCGGCACGATTTACGAAATTCTATCTGCGCCATTGTCTTTTGCAGAAATCGCTGTGGGCTACGTGGGTGCCGCCGCCACAAAATCGCTGATGATTGCGTTGATCGTACTGACAACAGCAGGATTCTTTGTGCCGCTGGAAGTGCAACACCCCGTCTGGATGGCGTTTTTTCTGATCGCGACTTGCGTTACCTTCAGTCTATTGGGTTTTATTATCGGCATTTGGGCAGATGGCTTTGAAAAGCTGCAACTGATCCCGCTCCTGATCATCACGCCGCTCACGTTTTTAGGCGGCAGTTTTTATTCCATCCATATGCTGCCGGATTTTTGGCAAAAAGTCTCACTGCTCAACCCCGTCGTTTACCTCATTAGCGGATTTCGCTGGAGTTTTTACGAGCACGCCGATGTCAGTTTGCTGACCAGTGTCAGTATGATTATATTCTTCATGTCCGTCTGTATCGCGTTGCTGTCATGGATCTTTAAAACAGGATATCGGTTGAAAAATTGATGATGCAGGATTTTATCCAGTCTCTCCGGTCTATTGCGGGCGCGAAAAACGTCCTGACCGATGATGCGAAAACGCGCAGGTTTACAAAAGGCTATCGCTATGGCGCGGGCGCTGTGCTGGCAGTTGTGCGGCCACGGTCTCTGGTTGAGCTTTGGCGGGTGATAAGCCTTTGCGTGGCAAGCGATAAGATCATCATCATGCAAGCCGCCAATACAGGTTTGACGGGCGGCTCCACGCCGGATGGTGACGGCTATGATCGAGATGTTGTGATGATCAACACATTGTTGCTGGATAAAGTTCACTTACTGGGCGACGGTCAACAGGTTTTGTGCCAGCCGGGTGCTACGTTGTATCGGCTGGAAGATATGCTGCGCCCACTGGGACGGGAGCCGCATTCCGTGATTGGCTCTTCTTGCATCGGCGCCTCTGTGGTGGGCGGTGTGTGCAATAATTCTGGCGGCGCGCTGGTGCAACGCGGCCCTGCCTATACCGAGCTTTCGCTCTATGCGCATGTGACGGCCGAAGGGCAGTTGGAATTGATCAACGATCTTGGCATCGCGCTTGGCAACAATCCCGAAGAAATTTTGCAGCGGCTGGATGACGGCACTTTTACGGGGCAAGATATTCAATGGCAAGGCACGGCATCGGATAGTGAATACGCAAGCCATATCCGCGCCGTAGATGCCGAAACGCCTGCGCGTTTTAACGCCGACCCGCGCCGTTTGCACGCTGCCTCTGGTTGCGCGGGCAAGATCGCCGTTTTTGCGGTGCGGCTGGATACGTTTAAATCTGCAGGCCCACGCCGTATGTTTTATATCGGCACGAATGATACATCTGACCTTTCAAATATCCGCCGCGATATTTTGACAGGTTTTGAAACACTGCCTATTTCTGCCGAGTACATGCATGCTGAAGCCTATGACATTGCCGAAAAATACGGCAAAGACATTTTTTTGGCGATACATTATCTGGGTACGCGATTTCTGCCGGTGATTTACACTATTAAAAGCCGTGTGGATGCATTTTTTGAAAAGACCGGACGCACGGGTTTCAGTGACCGATTGTTACAAGGCTTGTCAAAATGCTTCCCGGCCCATCTGCCGCCCCGCATGACGGTCTACCGTAAATTGTATGCGCATTATCTGATGCTTGATATTACGGCAGTAGATGCAGAAAAGATGCAAACCTATCTCTCCGGCTATTTTGCGGGCCGTGATACGGGTGCATTTTTTGAATGTACAGATGTGGAGGCAAAAAAAGCGCAATTGCATCGTTTTGTAGCCGCTGGCGCCGGTGTGCGCTACCGTGTGTTGCATGCGGATGCAGTGGAAGATATTCTGGCGCTCGATATCGCCTTGCGCCGAAATGATCCGGCATGGTTTGAAACACTGCCAGATGATATTGCGCAAGATGTTGTGGCTAAACTTTATTACGGGCATTTTTTCTGTCACGTGTTTCATCAGGATTATTTGATACGCAAAGGTGCAGATGTATCCGCCGTCAAATCCCGCATGTTGGCAACGCTGGATGCACGCCGCGCAGAATATCCAGCAGAGCATAATGTTGGCCATGTTTATAAAGCCAAAGACAATCTGGCCAGCTTTTATCAGGGGCTGGATCCTTGCAATGTATTTAATCCCGGCATCGGGAAGTCCACAAAGAAAAAAGACTGGCAAACAACGTAAGCATCTGCAATCTATTTGCGGGTACGGTTCAAACGATTTCAAGGAAGTGCTATGAAGAAAATGTTTTTTTTAAGTCTGGTTCTTGCCTTGCTGGTTTCAGGGCCCGTGGTTCTGCAGGCAGAGGAGGTGGCGGATGCCACCTATTTCCCGGCTGTTGTATTTAAAGGAACGTTAAAAAGCTTTGCAGGCGGCACGTTCGGCTATGTCGACCCAAAGGTAGGTAGCACGTTCGAGCTGCGTTTTGATGAAATCGAAACAATCGGTGGATTGGTTTTTCCGGGGGGTGGCTATATCCCTCTATCGGAGAAGTTTAAAATCATCGACATGGATACCTTCAGTGTAAAAGAAGGTTCGGGAAACAATGCCTCAAGAGCGAACGGGATGCAGTGGGTGTCTTTGCGCGCCGTTTCCGGCGAGGGCGGGCATCGTGTCACGTTTGATTTAATCAACCATGGCGGCAGAGGGCATGAAGATATGACGGTTGGCTGGGTGTTGGTAGAATACAACAATCGCATTGTCGGTGTCGGTGAACTAGAAGGCCGGATATACCCAGCAGAGCCAAAGCCTGCGTCAGAGCAAAAGCCGGAATAGTCATCAAAGCGTATTATGAAGGCCGTGTCATCCTCATTTTATCTCAACACGTATGCGCAGCTTACCAGTAGAGCTGATGTCGGATAATTTTTTGTCCTTCGGCAGTTGATAGTGCCAGGCTTTGTTAGGCCGCCAGTTTTGATTCTCGTCGTCAGGCGCGGCACCGTCTTCGCCTGAAAATTCATGGTCAATGATGGCCAATATATCGCCTTCATACTTTGGATTTTGAGGAAAGATATCTTGGTTTGTGTAGTCAAGCTGCGCGGTGCCCAGATCGCCGATTAGGAAAACATTCTCCCCGTGCGTGCTGCCGATGCTGTCGAGATAAACATCAACCGGCATTTCTTTGTTTGAAAAACGAACGGCGGTTTTATGCAGCGTGTCGTCGCCAATCTTTTCTGTCAGGTATTGGCGATACATTTCTCTTGCAACAAGCAGCAAATAATCATTAATCGCCTTAATATCCGAAGCGCTTTTAATATCGGCTTCATAGCTTCTGATCTCGTTATTTGTAAAGATCATTTGTTTGTTGATAATGTCTGCAATAAACAGAATGTCCAGAAAGTCTTTCCATTGCTGCTC
>JBGTNC010000236.1:0-2654 GCA_041743265.1 Alphaproteobacteria bacterium
CACACCCGATATGCTGGTGGTGGAAGCCATGGCCGTGATGAATGACCTCAAGAACAGCTACCGCAAAATTACCTGCCTGATCGTGGTGGATGCACAGAACAAGCCCGCGGGCCTGCTGCACATCCATGACTGTTTGCGCGCCGGTTTTGCGTGAGCCTGCACTGATTGTGGCCACGCCCGACCCTACTCTCTCAACACCACCGCCGAACCGCCTGCGGAACTTTGATGCATCTGCACCGCGCCGCCGCAATGCGCTGGGCACCGGCTATACATGGTTTGTGCGCGTTTTGCGCTTTGCCTTGCCTTTGGTCGCCTTGATCCTGATCGGTGTTGTGATTGCACGTCTGGCCAAAGACCCGCAAGGCCCCACCCTGACCACAGCCGACCTGCCCCAGAATGAAAAAACCATCCCCGGCCAGATCGAAATGGTGCAGGCCAAATATCAAGGCATGGATGCCAAGGGCCATGCTTATACCCTGTCTGCCGATACGGCCACGCGTGACATTGCTTCGCCAGATACCGTCTTGCTGGACAAACCACGCGCAGATGTTGTGATGCCGGACGGCGCACAAATATCCCTGAATGCGGGCAGCGGCACATATAACACCGCAACCGGACAAATGACCCTTTCCGATCAAGTGACACTCCGCCATGACAATGGCTATGAAATGTACCTGCAAGACGCGAAAGTCGATGTAAACGCCCATACCGCCAGCACCACAAAGCCTGTGCGCGCCAAAAGCGATATAGGCGAATTATCTGCCCAAAGCATGGATATTCAAAACGAAGGAAACTTGATTGTTTTCAGCGGACCTGCAACATTGGTGATCTATAGTTTATCGGGCAATTTATCCGGCACAACAGGGGGCAAGAAGGGATGATGAACCGCACAACATTTCTTTTGACCGCTTTTTTACTGCTTGGTACTCCTGTAGCACCCGTAGCCGCACAAACAAGTGCAGGCCTGACCAGTGACAGCAGTGCACCCGTTGAAATTTCTGCGGCAAAATCGCTGGAATGGGATCGCACGGCCAAAACATATACCGCCCGCAAAGACGCCCATGCCCAACAGGGTGATTTAAGCGTTAAAAGCGATACCCTGACGGCGCATTACGAAGATAACAAAGGCACCACCAGCATTACGGTGCTGGAAGCCGTGGGCAACGTCCGCATTTCATCTGCCCCTTATACAGCACGTGGTGACCGTGCGCGCTATGATGTCACCACACAGCAAGCCACGTTGACAGGCAGTGACTTGCGCATTGAAACCCCCAATGAAACACTGACGGCACAGGAAAAAATTACCTTTGATGCCGCAGAAAACCGCCTTTCTGCCCATGGCGGCGCCTTGGCCAAACGCGGCACGGATAGTTTAAAATCCGAACAGCTTGATGCATTTTTTACAAAGAACGCGCAAGGCAAAATGACCCTGCATCGCATCACCGCGAACCAACCCGTTTCCATTAAAACCGTGCGCGAAACGATTACAGGCAATAAGGGCGTGTACGATGTCAGCATCGGTAAAGCCACTTTGACCGGTGATGTTAAAATCTATCAAGGCGAAAACTGGATTGCGGGGGAGCGCGCGGAGGTAAACCTGAAAACAGGCATCAGCCAGTTGTTCGCGGCACCACCCACCACCGCTGCCACAGACGATGATGGGCGTGTACGCGGCGTTTTCTATCCTAAAAAACAATCTGCGGAATAAACAGGCAACCAAGGCACCATGAACAAAGATAAAAAACCACCGCAGAAAAAAGAACGCGAGCCAAAGCTCGTGCATACCGCCGCTGGCTTGTCGGTCGAGCATTTGATGAAACGCTATAAACGCCGCCCTGTGCTGCGCGATGTATCGCTGACGGTGAAGCGCGGCGAGGCCGTGGGCCTTTTAGGGCCAAACGGTGCAGGTAAAACCACCTGCTTTTATATCGTCACAGGCTTGATTGACCCTGATAGCGGCATGATTAAGCTGGACGGCAAAGACATCACCAACCTGCCCATGTACCGCCGCGCACGTTTGGGGATCAGCTATCTGCCACAAGAATCTTCCATCTTCCGCGGCCTGAACGTCGAAGATAATATTCGCGCCGTTTTACAGGTGGTCGAAGAAGACCATCACCGCCGCGAACATATGCTGGAAGAGCTGCTGGCCGAATTTTCTATTACACACTTACGCTTCACACCCGCCGTGGCCCTGTCGGGCGGGGAACGCCGCCGCGTTGAAATCGCCCGTGCTTTGGCCACACACCCGCAATTCATTTTGCTGGATGAACCGCTGGCGGGGATTGACCCGATTGCCGTGGGTGATATCCGCGATCTTGTCAAACACCTTAAAAACCGCAACATCGGCGTTTTGATCACAGACCATAATGTCCGTGACACGCTGGATATTGTGGACCGTGCCTATATCTTGCACGGCGGACAGGTGCTGATGGAAGGCAAACCCAAAGACATCGTGAACCACAAAGATGTGCGCCGCGTCTATCTGGGCGAAAAATTCAGCCTTTAGTCCGCCTCACGTCCCCTTATACGACGCTGTCTAAGATTTTTGAAAAACCGTCAAACCCTGCTATATTAATAGCAGGGGAGTAAACATGACGATCAATCAGCGTCTCGATCTGAAGCAGGGCCAGACCCTGACCATGACGCCGCAA
>JBGTNC010000237.1:0-6147 GCA_041743265.1 Alphaproteobacteria bacterium
TATGCGAATATGGAGCAAATCCTGACATGGGTCACCACGATCTAGCCGGGCAAGGAAACGATTGTCGGCGTTTTACCGCTGTTTCACGTCTTTGCTATGACGGTTGTGATGAATTGTTCCATCCACGCAGGCATGAAAATTATTCTGCATCCCAAATTTGAACTGGCCGATGTATTTAAAACCATCCGCAAGCACAAGCCGACATTGTTTCCGGCTGTGCCCGCCATTTTTAACGCGATTGCGTCATCGCCAGATGTAGGTAGCGTCGATTTTTCCTGCCTGAAATTCTGCATCTCCGGCGGCGCACCTTTACCGAATGATGTGAAGCGTTTGTTTGAAGAAAAAACAGGGTCGCGCGCCTTGGCCGAAGGATACGGCCTGACGGAAACATCACCGGGGGCGACGTTTAACCCGGCGGTGGGTAAACGCAAAGTCGGTTCAGTCGGCATGCCAGTGCCGGGCACGATTGTTGAAATCCTGTGCCGCGATACAGGCAACGTGATGCGTGTGGGCGAAAAAGGCGAAGTTTGTATCTCCGGCCCGCAAGTGATGAAGGGCTATTACAACAAGCCGGAAGCAACCGCCGAGGTTATTAAAGGCGGGCGTTTGCATACAGGTGATGTGGGTTATCTGGATCACGAAGGGTATTTGTTTCTGGTCGACCGCATCAAGGATTTGATCATTGTGCGCGGCTATAACGTTTATCCGCGTATGGTCGAAGAAGCCATTTACCTGCACCCCGATGTAGAAGAATGCATCGTGGCCGGTGTGCCGGATGTAGAGCGTGGTGAAACCGTCTGGGCATGGGTCAAGCCTGTTACAGGCGCGACACTGACAGAAGCTGTGCTGGAAGGCTTTTTGAAAGATAAAATTTCCCCCATCGAAATGCCCCGCAAAATCAACATCCGCGATAAACCGCTGCCGAAAACGGCTGTCGGGAAATTATCGCGCAAAGACCTGCTTGCCGAAGAAGGTATCGAACGCAAACAGGTATAAAATATAATACTGATGAAAGGATGATAAAAATGTCTCTCCCCGTCATGAAAGATGTTTCTGCAGATACATTCCCCTGGCTTGCCAATTACGCGCCGGAAGTGTCTTGGCATTTGGATATTCCCAACCGCGCCTTGCCAGATTTTCTGGATGACAGCGTGCAAAAATGGGGTGATCGTCCCGCGATTAAAGGACTGACAGGCAAAGCGCTGGATTACAAAACGCTGGGCCAGTTGGTATTGCAAGCGGCAAGCGGGTTGCAAAAACAAGGCGCGCAAAAAGGCATGAAAATCGGCCTTTTTATGCCCAATGCGACATCTGCCATTGTGATGTATTACGCCATTCTTAAAACAGGCGCGACGGTTGTGAATTACAATCCGGCCTATGTCGAACGTGACCTGATCAACCAAATCGAAAACAGCGAAACCGATATGTTGGTAACGCTGGATGCGCCAGCACTGTTTGATAAAGCAGCAAGCCTTTTAGGCAAAACGCGCTTAAAAACGCTGGTCGTATGCCCGGCAGCACAAGAGCTGACCGCTATGCGCGCAGCATCTGAAAATATTTCCGGCAAAGAAGGCGTGATCTGGATGCGCGATTTGATGGCAGATGCCGCAGATTTTACACCTGTCACAATTGATGCCGAAAATGATATTGCCGTCTTGCAATACACCGGCGGCACCACGGGTGTGCCCAAGGGCGCGATGCTGACGCATAAAAGCGTTGTTGCCAATGCAATGCAAATCGGCACGTGGTTCCATACGATTGAAGATGGTCAGGACAGCATGATTGCCGTACTGCCGCTGTTCCATGTTTTTGCCATGACGGTTGCCATGAATATGCCGATCATGCGCGGGATGCAGATTTTGCTGCTGCCGCAATTCAGCGTGCCGGATATGCTGAACCTGATTAAGACCGAAAAACCGGCCTTTATGGCGGCGGTACCGACCATGTATATCGCCCTTGCGAATGATAGCCGCGTGGCGGAATACGATTTTGGTTGTTTCAAATTCTGCCTGTCCGGCGGCGCACCGCTGCCTGTGGATGTGAAGCGCGTTTTTGAAGAACGCACCAAGGCTCGTTTGGTTGCTGAAGGTTATGGCTTGACCGAATTTGCGCCTGTGGCCACCTGCAACCCGTTGACCAAAAAAGCGCGCGCGGGTTCCATTGGCTTGCCTGTGCCTGCAACGATTGTTGAAATCATCAGCCTTGAAGATGGCAAAACAGTTTTGGCGGCAAAAGAAAAAGGCGAAGTTGTCGTCTCCGGCCCGCAAATCATGAAGGGCTATTACCGCAGCGAAGAAGATACGGCGGCGGTCATTCGTGACGGCCGTTTGTATACAGGCGATGTGGGTTATATGGATGCCGATGGTTTCGTGTATCTGGTTGATCGTGTAAAAGATCTTGTTCTGGTCGGGGGATATAACGTTTACCCGCGCCATGTTGAAGAAGTATTGTATACGCATCCGGCAGTCGAAGAATGTATTGTGGCAGGTGTGCCCGATAAACTGCGCGGCGAAGCGGTGCAGGCCTGGGTGAAATTACGTACTGGTGAATCGGTCAGCGTTGAAACGCTGAAAGTCTTTTTGAAAGACAAGATTGCGCCTGTCGAAATGCCCAAGAAGATTGTGATCCGCGATTTGCCGCTGCCCAAAACGGCTGTTGGCAAACTGTCTAAAAAAGACTTACTGGAAGAAGAGGGCCTGCTGCGCGGCTAATAATATCTATTTATAACAGTAGCTTGCGCGCGTGCCGGAACCCTTCGCGGGTTGAGGCGTAGGTGCAGGTAACAAAAGAGAGGGCAGCATGCAGAACAATCAAATTATGGGCGTTATCGTCCTGGTACTTGTCGTGGTCGTGGCGATGTTGGTTTATGACCGTTCGCAAGAGCCGAAAACTCCGGCAGAGGCCATCGGCAACGCAATCGAGCGCGTACAAACCGATTTCAACGAAGCCAAAGAAGAAATTCAGGACGAAATCGACGATCATACGACGGATCGTCAGTAACAATCCTTACATCA
This sequence comes from Alphaproteobacteria bacterium, assembly GCA_041743265.1. Taxonomy (GTDB): domain Bacteria; phylum Pseudomonadota; class Alphaproteobacteria; order Micavibrionales; family UBA2020; genus UBA2020. Next base: position 3,015 of record JBGTNC010000237.1, read on the forward strand.
AACAGAACGTACCATGTTGACGGTACAGGCGCGCTGCCGGGGTTTACCCGCGCAGCGTGCCGCCCGTTTGTTTGGTCACAGCTTCGATAATTTTCTGGCTGAGACCAGTGATTTCTTCGTCGGTCAGCGTTTTGTCAACGGGCTGGATGGTCACGGCCAAGGCCACGGACTTTTTGCCGGGCTCTACGCCTTTGCCTTGATAGACGTCAAAAATTTCCACACCTGTGATCAGCTTTTTATCCACGCCGCGAATGGCGCGCGCCAGTTTGTCGGCTTCCACCGTTTCATCCAGCATGAAAGCGAAGTCGCGCAAGACAGGCTGGAAGGGGGATGGTTTTAATAATTCTTTTTGCGATCCTTTTTTCTTCGGGGTCGGCATATTGGGCAAAAAGACTTCAAAGCCTGCATAAGTTTCATCACGCTTCATGCTGACGAGCACGGCAGGGTGAATTTCCCCAAACCACGCCAAAACATTCGGCCCCAGACGGAAACAGCCTGATCTGCCGGGGTGATACCATTCCGGTGCATCCGTGCTGATTTGCAAGCTGGCGGCATTAATGCCGCAGGCTTCTAGCACGGCCAAGGCATCGGCCTTGGCATCATACACATCTGCAGCACGTGCAGGGCCAGACCAATGTCGTGCACTGGCATTGCCAGCGCGCAGACCTGTGGCTGTCAAAACTTGGCCTTCCGCAGTGGTGGCCCAATAGCAATTGCCGATTTCAAACAGCGCGGCATCTGGTATGCCACGGTCACTATTGCGGCCTGCGGCAGTAATCAGGTTTGGCAGGGCGGAAGGGCGCATCACAGCCAGATCCACACTGATCGGGTTTGTCAGTGTCAGCGATTTTTTGTTCTGCTGACGGTTTACGCCAAACAAATCCGCTGTCGCTTCATCCATGAAAGACCATGTGACGGTTTCCGACATACCACGGGTTGCCAGCGTGCGGCGTGCAACCGTGCCGCGTTTAGCCAGCGGGGAGAGGGCTGCGGGCCGCAGGCCGCCTTCGGGACGTACTAACACAACCGGAATATTGTCGTAGCCGTTGATACGCAGGACTTCTTCGACAAGGTCGGCGCTGCCTTGCACATCATGCCGCCAGCTGGGGGCCACGACATGCCATGTTTTGTTATGCGTATCCAGCGTGAAGCCGAGTGCTTCCAATATCTGCTGCTGGCGTTCTGCTTCCAAGTCAACGCCGCCCAGTGTTTTCAGGCGTTCCGGCTGATAAGGGATGGCTTCGTGGTTGGCGGGGGTGCGGCCTGCATGGGCAGGTGTGCTGGCTTCGCCACCACAAATATCGACAATCATACGCGTGGCAATTTCAGCGCCAGCAGCGACAAAGGCGGGGTCAATGCCGCGTTCAAAACGATATCTGGCATCACTGTCAATTTGCAGTTTCTGGCCTGTCATGGCGGTGCGGACGGGATTAAAATAGGCCACTTCCAAATACACATTCTTGGTGTCTTCGGTCACCGATGACGGCACGCCGCCAATAATACCACCCAAGCCCAAAACGCCGGAATCATCGCACACAACGGTCATGCCATCTTCCAGCGTATAGGTTTTATCGTTCAAGGCTTCCAGCGTTTCGCCTTTTTTGGCGGCGCGGATGTGGATGTTGCCCTTTAACTTATCGGCATCAAACACGTGCAGCGGGCGGTTAAGCGCGATGGTCAGGTAATTTGTAATGTCGACCAAGGCCGAAATCGGGTTCTGGCCGATGGCTTTTAAACGTTTTTGCAACCAGTCGGGCGAGGGGCCGTTTTTTACATCGCGGATATAACGGCCAACGAATGCGGGGCAGGCTTCTTCATCTTGAATCTCAATGCTGACGGTATTGTCGAACATGGAAGACACAGGATCTGCGGCCACAGGGCGCAAAGTGCCAAGACCAGCCGCTGCCAAATCACGTGCAATGCCGTAAATGCCTGCGCAATCGCCACGGTTGGGTGTCAGGTTAATTTCAATGACAGGGTCATCAAGGCCCAGGGCCGCAGCGGCGGATGTACCCACAGCCGCCGTTTCGGGCAGTTCGATAATGCCGTTGTGTTCTTCGGAAAGCTCTAACTCCCGCTCCGAACACATCATGCCGTTGGATTCTTGCCCGCGGATCACGCCTTTTTTCAAGGTCATGTCGCTGCCCGAAATATAGCTGCCCACAGGGGCGAAAACGCCCTTCATGCCCGCACGCGCATTCGGTGCGCCGCAGACAACGTTGAGCTTTTCGGTGCCTGTATCCACGACCAGACATTGCAGCTTGTCGGCATCCGGGTGTTTACCTGCGCTGACAACATGGCCTACCACAAAACCTGCCAGCGTTTTGGCAGGGTCTTCGACATTTTCAACTTCAAGCCCGATGGCTGTCAGTTTGTCGGTGATTTCCTCCAGCGTGGCTGGCGTGTCCAGAAAATCCTTGAGCCAGGACAGGGTGAATTTCATGGTGTTAGTTCCTTAAAAAAAATCTGTGTAGAGCGTCTTGTGTCGGTATTTCAACCAAGGGCCGGATTGGGCTGTTCCAACGGGCCGAAGCCATAGTGTTTCAACCAACGCAGGTCTGATTCAAAGAAAGTGCGCAGATCAGGGATGCCGTATTTCAGCATCGCCACGCGTTCAATCCCCATACCGAAGGCAAAGCCCTGATATTCATCCGGGTTGATGCCACAGCTTTTTAATACATTCGGATGCACCATGCCGCAGCCCAGAATTTCGAGCCAGCTGTCACCAGCACCGATTTTCAATTCACCACCTGCGCGGGAACAACCAATGTCCATCTCCGCCGATGGTTCGGTGAAGGGGAAGAAGCTGGGGCGAAAGCGTGTGGGCAGATCATCCACTTCAAAAAACCGCTGGCAGAATTCAACCAGGCAGCCTTTCAGGTGACCCATGTGGGCTGTTTTATCAATCAGCAAACCTTCCATCTGGTGGAACATGGGCGTATGCGTCATGTCGTAATCGGAGCGGAAGGTGCGGCCCGGAATGATCACACGCAAAGGCGGCTTCTGGTTTTGCATCACGTGTACTTGCACCGTGGAGGTATGCGTGCGCAGCAAACGGCGCGCGTCCTCTGCCTTTACGTTATCAGCATCGGGCAGATAGAACGTATCGTGCATCTGGCGCGCGGGGTGTTCC
>JBGTNC010000238.1:0-5139 GCA_041743265.1 Alphaproteobacteria bacterium
TACCGCTATGACCAACTGATGCGTCTGGGCTGGAAAGTTTTCCTGCCTTTTACGCTGATCTGGGTGGTCGTCGTATCTGCGGCGCTTTTGTACAACAACGCTCTGCCGGGGATGAATTGATATGACGTTTCTGGATAAAACAGCCCGCAGCTTTTTGCTGACTGAATTGGTCAAGGGGTTTTCACTGACGCTGAAATATATGTTCAAGCCGAAGGTGACGATCAATTACCCGTTCGAAAAAGGCCCGATCAGTCCGCGTTTTCGTGGTGAACACGCCCTGCGCCGCTACCCCAACGGGGAAGAGCGTTGCATTGCCTGTAAGTTGTGCGAAGCGATTTGCCCGGCGCAAGCGATTACCATTGAAGCCGAGCCACGCGATGACGGCAGCCGCCGCACCACACGCTATGACATCGACATGACCAAATGCATCTATTGCGGGTTATGTGCCGAAGCATGCCCCGTGGATGCGATTGTGGAAGGCCCGAATTTTGAATTCGCGACCGAAACGCGCGAAGAGCTTTACTACAACAAACAAAAACTGCTGGATAACGGCGACCGTTGGGAAGCGCAAATTGCCGCAAACCTTGAAACCGACGCGCCGTACAGATAAGGACAGCGAATATGATCGAAGCTATTTTCTTTTACGCCTTTTCGGCGGTGCTGGTGCTCAGCGCCGTGATGGTCATATCGGCCAAAAACCCGATACACTCTGTCCTGTTTCTGATTTTGGCGTTTTTTAACGCAGCAGGCCTGTTTGTGATGCTGGGCGCCGAATTCATCGCCATGATTTTGGTGATTGTCTACGTGGGGGCGGTCGCTGTTCTGTTCCTCTTTGTCGTGATGATGCTGGACATTAACTTTATGGAGCTGCGTCGTGGCATGATGCAGCACGCACCCGTCGGCGCAACGGTGGGCGGTATATTGCTTGCCGAATTTATCTGGATGTATCTGGGCTGGAACAGTGAAGAAGGGGCCATGGGCCGTGCGGCACAACCTATCCCCGATGCAGCAACTGCGGCAGATCCTGCCGCGATTGTCTCCAACACGCATGCTTTGGGCCGCGTCCTTTATACAGATTACGTTTATCTGTTTCAGCTGGCGGGGTTAATCCTGCTGATTGCGATGATCGGTGCGATTGTGCTGACATTGCGCAGCCGTCCAGGTGTGCGCCGCCAGAGCGTGGATGCACAGGTCCACCGTGACCCGAAAGACGTGCTGAAAATTGAAAAAATCACAACCGGTTCGGGAGTATCCTGATAATGCTGGATATTGGCGTTACACATTTTCTGGTCTTGTCGGCCATTTTGTTCACACTCGGTGTTTTCGGGATTTTCCTGAACCGCCGTAACGTGATCATTATCCTGATGTCGATCGAGCTGATTTTGCTCTCTGTGACCGTTAATCTGGTCACGTTCTCCGCGCATTTGCAGGATCTGACGGGGCAGGTGTTCTCGATGTTCATCCTGACTGTTGCGGCGGCCGAGGCTGCTATCGGTCTTTCTATTCTGGTCGTGTTCTTCCGCAACAAATCTTCGATCGCGGTCGAAGATATCAGTGCGCTCAAAGGTTAATCCCGAAGGTTTTTTGTCATGGAATATATCGCAGTCATATCCCCGCTTCTGGGCGCCCTGATCGCAGGCCTTTTTGGCAAGCAGATCGGCGACAAAGGCGCACAGTTTATTACGTGCAGTTTGATGTTGGCCTCGGCTGTCGCCTCCGTCATGCTGTTCGGTGAAGTGAACTTTGAAGGGGCGACCCGCACCATCCAGCTGTTCACATGGATTTCATCGGGCGATCTGACGCTCAACTGGGCGCTGCGCTTTGACCAGCTGTCTTGCATTATGCTGGTGGTGATTACGCTGGTATCGACAGCGGTACATATTTATTCCGTTGGCTATATGCACCACGATCCGGCGCAGGCGCGGTTTATGTCCTACCTCAGCCTGTTTACATTCACGATGTTGATGCTGGTGACGGCAGATAACTTTGTACAATTGTTCTTTGGCTGGGAAGGCGTGGGGCTTGCGTCTTACCTGCTTATCGGTTTTTGGAACCACAAAGACAGCGCGAATGCCGCAGCCATCAAAGCTTTTGTGATGAACCGTATCGGTGACTTTGGTCTGGCACTGGGTATTTTTGCCGTGTTCATGGTTTTCGGCACACTTAATTTCGATGCTGTGTTTGCGCAAGTGGCAGACAAGGCCGATAGCTATATTGAATTTTTGGGCTACCACGTCTCTGCAATCAACCTGATCGGTCTGTTGTTGTTCATTGGCGCTATGGGTAAATCTGCGCAATTGGGCCTGCACACATGGCTGCCCGATGCGATGGAGGGCCCGACGCCTGTATCCGCCCTGATCCACGCGGCAACCATGGTCACCGCCGGTGTGTTTCTGGTCGCACGTATGTCGCCCATTTACGAATATGCGCCAGATGTACGGATGTTGATTACAGTGGTCGGTGCGCTGACCGCCTTTGTGGCCGCCACCATTGCCCTGACACAATTTGATATCAAACGTGTGATTGCTTATTCCACCATGAGCCAGTTGGGTTATATGTTCTTCGCGCTTGGCGTATCAGCCTATGGCGCTGCCATGTTCCACCTGTTTACACATGCATTCTTCAAGGCTTTGCTGTTCTTGGGGGCAGGTTCTGTTATTCACGCGATGTCGGATGAACAAGACATGCGCAAAATGGGCGGTATCGCCAAACATATTAAGGTGACCTATGCCATGATGTGGATTGGTAGTGTGGCATTGGCTGGCTTGTGGCCGCTTTCGGGTTACTTCTCTAAAGATATGATCCTTGAAGCCGCTTTTGCCTCCCATTCGTCGGTTGGTATTTTTGCGTATTGGATGGGTATTGCGGCTGCCTTTATGACGGCTTTTTATTCATGGCGCCTTCTGTTCATGACTTTCCACGGCAAACCCCGTGCGACGGAAAAAGTGATGGATCATGTGCATGAATCGCCATCCATCATGACCATGCCGCTTGTTTTTCTGGCTGTCGGTGCGATTTTTGCTGGCGGGTTATTCGCGAAATTCTTTGTCGGCGAAGAACGCGCACGGTTTTTTGGCGATAGTCTGTTTATTTTGCTGGAAAACGATAACGTCGCCCATGCACACCATGTGTCGGCTTGGGTCGGATATCTGCCTACGATTGTGGGGCTGGCGGGTATTTTGCTTGCTGCCATGTTCTACCTCTGGGCGCGCCATTGGCCGGCGGAAGTGGCAGGGGCGTTTAGCCGCTTGCATGCGCTGTCGTTCAACAAATGGTATTTTGACGAGCTGTATAACAAAATCGGTGTCCGTCCTTCTTTTGCCTTGGGCAAAAAGCTGTGGAAAACAGGGGATGGTAAAATCATCGACGGTCTGGGACCGGATGGTATTGCCGCAACCATCAATAATGCCGCCACACGCAGTGGCAAACTGCAAACGGGCTATGTCTATCACTATGCCTTTGCCATGCTGATCGGGGTTGTGGCGCTTGTCACACTCTATATCTTCAGTGCGCACGGGTAAGGAACAAGTACCATGATCAATTTTCCCATTCTGTCCCTGATGACGTTCCTGCCGCTGGTGGGGGTTGTCTTTATTCTGTGTGTTCGCGGTGATGATGAAACGGTTGCCCGCAATGCCCGTGCGACGGCCTTGCTGACATCGATCTTCACGTTTTTGCTGTCGATCTATATGTATGTCGGCTTCAATAAATCATCGGCTGAATTCCAGTTTGTTGAACAACGCCCGTGGCTGGAAGACTTCAATGTTTTCTACAAAATGGGTGTGGACGGTATTTCGGTCTTTTTCGTGTTGCTCTCGGCCTTCCTGACGCCGATTTGTATTCTGGCGAGCTGGGAATCCATCACCAGCCGCGTGAAAGAATACATGATCGCGTTTCTGGTCTTGGAAACCATGATGATCGGCATGTTCTGCGCGCTTGATCTGGTCTTGTTCTATGTCTTCTTCGAAGCTGTCTTGATCCCGATGTTTATCATCATCGGCGTCTGGGGCGGTGCGCGCCGTGTTTATGCGTCTTTCAAGTTCTTCCTGTACACGCTGCTGGGCTCGGTTTTGATGCTGCTCGCCATTTTGGCGCTGTATCATCAATTCGGCACAACAGATATTCCGGCACTGTCGAATGCCATGATGCCCTTTGGTATGCAAAAATGGCTCTGGCTTGCATTTATGGCCTCCTTTGCCGTCAAAGTACCGATGTGGCCCGTGCATACGTGGCTACCGGATGCGCACGTTGAAGCGCCGACCGCAGGTTCCGTCATTCTGGCAGGTGTGTTGCTGAAAATGGGTGGCTACGGCTTCTTGCGGATGTCGCTGCCGATGATGCCTGAGGCTTCGGCATTTTACGCGCCGCTGATGTTCTGGCTGAGTGTGATTGCGGTGATCTATACCTCTCTCGTGGCACTCGCGCAGGAAGATATGAAGAAGCTGATTGCTTATTCATCTGTCGCGCACATGGGTTTTGTGACGCTGGGTATCTTTGCCGCCAACCAGCAATCGGTTGATGGTGCCATGTTCCAGATGCTGTCGCATGGTGTGGTCTCTGCCGCCTTGTTCCTTTGCGTCGGTGTGGTGTATGACCGTTTGCATACGCGCGATATCAACCGCTACGGCGGCCTTGTCAAAAACATGCCGCGCTATGCCGCTGTCTTTATGCTGTTTGCCATGGCGTCCGTCGGCTTGCCGGGGACGAGTGGCTTTGTCGGCGAATTCTTGGTGTTGGCAGGTGCTTTTCAGGTGAATACAACCATTACCTTCCTGGCGGCGACAGGTGTTGTACTGGGCGCGGCTTATATGCTGTTCCTGTATCGCCGTGTGGTCTTTGGTGCTTTAACCAAGCCGGATGTGAAGGCGATGAAAGACCTCAATGCGCGTGAAATTTTGATTTTCGCGCCGCTGGTTGTACTGGTTTTATGGATGGGTATTTACCCCTCTAGCGTCATCAAACCGATGGCGCCGTCGATTGAGCGTGTATTGACGAATTACCATGCCCGTGTGGATGCATGGAATACGATGCAAGCTGAAAAAGCGCTCACCGAAGCCGCTTCTGCTTCTACTGCCGAAGCCGAGGCTGTTCCGGTAGAAGCCGAAACAACACCATCAGAATCCGAAACACCATCCGCCC
>JBGTNC010000239.1:0-19431 GCA_041743265.1 Alphaproteobacteria bacterium
GCTTTTTTGTGTCTGTGTTTATGCCGCTTGCTTGTGATCGCTTTGCGGGTTGGCGAATTGTGCCAGCAGATTTTGTTTTTCGACTTCTGCACGTTTCATGTGTTCTTCTTTTACATGGCCGTATCCGCGGATTTGTTCGGGCAGATTAGCCAAGTCAACGGCGGCGGTGTAATTGCCAGCGTTCAGCTTGGGCAGAACATCATCCATCAAGGCTTTGTATTCCACGATTAACTGACGTTCCATCTTACGCTCGGCTGTGTAGCCGAAGATATCCAGCGGTGTGCCGCGCAAGAAGCGGAACTTCGCCATGATACCAAAAGCGGTAAAAATCCAAGGGCCGAATTCTGATTTCCGCAAATGACCTGTTTCCGGGTCTTTTTTGGCAAAGAGCGGTGGGGCCAAGTTGAATTTCAACTTCACATCACCTTCAAAGCTGTTTTTGATCTGTGCGGCGAAGGGGCCATCTGTATACAGGCGGGCAACTTCGTATTCGTCTTTATAGGCCATCAGTTTGTAGTAATACTTGGCAACCGCTTCGGTCAGTGGGCCTGCCTTGCCGCTGTTCATTTTTGAATCAGCAGCGCGGACGGTTTCCACCAGTTCCTGATATTTTTTGGCATAGCTGGCGTTTTGATAGCCTGTCAGCGATTCAACGCGGCGGGCAATCATTTCTTCCAGCGTTTCCGATTTGCGGCGGTGTGCCGTGGCAACATCGGCAGCAGCGGGGGGCAGGGCAACGTCAATAACTTTGTCCAGTTTCCATGCCGCGCGACGACCCCAGAGGAAAGCGTTCTGGTTCATTTTAATTGCTTGATTGTTCAGCTCAATCGCCTTGAAGATCGCTTCCTGCGAAATCGGGATGCAGCCTTTTTGGAAGGCATAGCCCAGCATGAACATGTTGGTGGCAATGGAATTACCCATCAAGGCGGTGGCAATACCGGTAGCTTCGAGCGTTTCAAGGTTATGTTCGCCACAGATTTTTTTGAGACCGTTGATGATGCTCTGTGTTGGAATATCCCATTCGGTGTTTTTGGTGAATTCACCGGTCTGGGTTTTATTGGTGTTGAGGAAGACTTTGGTTTCGCCAATAGAAGACCCGGCAGGGCGGATTTTGGACAGGCAATCACCATCAGCCGTGACGAGCATGTCGCAGCCGATAATGGTGGTAGCCCCTGCAATGCCAATGCGTACGGTGTGAATGTCTTCCGGTGTTTTGGCAATGCGGATGTGGCTTGTCACCGCGCCGCCTTTTTGGGCAAGGCCGGTTTGGTCCATGGTGGTGGCACCTTTGTCTTCAAGGTGGGCCGCCATGGCAAGGATCGCGCCGATGGTGACAACGCCAGTACCGCCAATGCCGGTTACCAAGACGGCAACAGGTTCAGACAGATCGCCGTAATCGGGTTCCGGCATGTCGCTGAAGGCAGCTTCGACGCTGTTATCCGCCGCCGTTGCCTTCGGCTTTTTCAAATCACCGCCGAGCACGGTGACGAAGCTGGGGCAGAAACCCTTCACACAGGAATAATCTTTGTTGCAGCTGGACTGGTCAATCTGGCGTTTGCGGCCAAATTCTGTTTCAACCGGGGCCAGTGACAAACAGTTGGACTGCACGCCACAATCCCCGCAACCTTCGCAGACGCGTTCGTTGATGATAAGACGCTTTGCAGGGTCTTCCATTAACCCGCGTTTACGGCGGCGGCGTTTTTCGGCGGCACAGGTTTGATCGTAGATCAAAATGGTGGTGCCTTCGGTATCGCGCAGTTTTTTCTGGACGGTGTCCAGATCATCGCGGTGCGACAGGTTGACGCCTGTGGGCAATGTCACGGGGCCGTATTTTTCTGGCTGGTCGGTAACAACCCAAACTTGTTTCACGCCTTCGGCCAATACTTGGTCGATGATCATGGGGACGGACAATTCGCCGTCCACATGCTGGCCGCCTGTCATGGCGACAGCATCGTTATAGAGAATTTTATAAGTGATGTTGACCTTTGCCGATACCGCCGCACGAATGGCGAGCAAGCCTGAATGGAAATAGGTGCCGTCGCCCAGATTGGCGAAGACATGTTTTTCATTCGTAAAGCGGGCCTGACCGATCCAAGGCACACCTTCGCCGCCCATCTGGCTGAACATGGCGGTTTCTTTGGGGCGGATCCACATGGACATATAGTGGCAGCCAATACCGGCCAGCGCGCGGCTGCCTTCAGGTACTTTGGTCGATGTGTTATGCGGGCAACCGGAACAGAAGTAAGGCATACGCACGACAGGCGCTGGCTTGCTTTTGATTTCAATGTTGTTGTTGATGATATCAAGGCGCGCGTTAAAACTTTGCGTATCTGTCATCGGCTTCAGGCGTTTGACGATAGCGCTGGCAATCTGTGCGGTTTGCAGCTCGTAATATTCAGGCAGCAGCGGTGCGCCCGTTTCATCTGTTTTACCAACCACGCGCGGGCGTTTGTCGGCGGGCATGTGGTAGAGCGCTTGGCGGATTTGTTCTTCCATCACGCCGCGCTTTTCTTCGATGATCAGCAGTTCTTCAACTTCGGCACCCATGCGCATAATGGCTTGCGTATCCATTGGCCAGACAAGGGCGACTTTGTAAACGGCAATGCCCATTTCTTCTGCACGCTTTGGCGTGATGCCAAGGTCGGACAGCGCCTGCATTGTATCCATCCACGATTTACCCGTGGCGATAATGCCGATGCGTTTCTTGGCAGGGTTGATGGTAAAGCGGTCAAGGCCGTTGGCGCGGGCATAGGCCGTGGCGGCGGGCAACTTCTGCTCCATCAAGCGTCTTTCCTGATCAACCGGCGGATCATACCAGCGGATGTTCAGGCCATCTTTGGGCATTTCGAAATCAGTCGGCGTGTTAAACGTCAGGCTGAAGGGGTCAGAGAAGACGGAGGCAGAGCTGTCCGCAAATTCACTAATGACCTTAAAGCCTGACCAGCAGCCGGAGTAGCGCGACATCGCAATGCCGTGCAGGCCGAGGAACATGCCGTCTTCAACACCTGCCGGATGCAGCACAGGGATCATGCAATGCATGAAGGCATATTCAGATTGATGCGGGAAGGTGGATGATTTGCACGCATGGTCATCCCCCGCCAGCGCCAAGACGCCGCCGTGTTTGGAAGAGCCTGCTGCATTCGCATGTTTCATGACATCGAGCGAGCGATCAACGCCGGGCCCTTTGCCGTACCAGATACCGACAACGCCGTCGCGCTCAGCGCCGGGGCCCAGGTTCAACTGTTGGCTGCCCCAGACGGCGGTAGCGCCCAGATCTTCGTTAACGCCGGGATGGAATTGAATGTCGTGTTGGTCCGTATAGGCTTTGGCGGAATAGAACGCCAGATCGAGCGCGCCCAGTGGCGAGCCGCGAGAGCCGGAGACAAATGTACCCGTGCGCAGGTTGTTGGCGGTATCCAGCTGGTGCTGCATCATGGGGATGCGCACAATGGCTTGCAGGCCATTCAGGTAAATGCGGCCTGCGGCCTCCGTATATTTATCATCGAGCGTGATGGCTGAGCGCATGAAAATCCCCCATTTACGGCTGTTTTGTTGATTCTTGGGTGTCTGCATTAAACTAGTGCCCGACAGGCCCCCGCGCAACTTAATTTCGCCTGTTTTTTTGACATAAACAGGTGAATTTGTTAAAATAAACATGGAAAATCAATATGTTGCATCGCACAACGGTTGTTGTGTTCGGCTTTGCTGCAATATGAGGGCTTGGCAAGCGCAGTTTTCCTGTGTTAAACAATTCCACCGGACGGAGAACCGTGCGCCAGAATCAGGCCGCACAGCACCACCGACCGAGATTCTATTTGGAAAGGGGTGATTACCATCGTACAGGTCATCGTACGCGATAATAACGTCGATCAGGCTCTGCGCGCATTGAAGAAAAAAATGCAGCGTGAAGGTCTGTTCCGCGAAATGAAACTGCGCCGTCACTACGAAAAGCCGTCTGTTAAAAAGGCGCGCGAAAAATCGGAAGCAGTTAGACGTTATCGCAAGCTTGAGCGCAAACGCAAGGAGCGCGACGGCGAATAAGATAATCAGAATTCTGATTACTCATTCCAAATACTAAAAAAAACCCCCGCGCGTGATGCCGGGGGTTTTTTCGTGGAATAAATTTTGTTTAAGGGGCGGCGGCTGTTGCAGGGCCACCGTATTTGGCATCGGCGGCTGCACAGTCACCAGCATAGGGGACAATTTCTTTTGCATCATCCATATCAAAAATAGAACGCCAAGGTGATACGTCTGTATAGGTAATCATCTTGCCCATGTTCGCAGGATCAACTTGTGACGGGCCTGTGCCCAGTAGTTTTTGATCAAGGACTGTTTCCAAATTCCCGTCATGATCATAGACCATTGCAGCAGGTGCTGTTTCGCCTTTGTCGGCTTCGGGGCGCGGGCGTTTGATTTGCACAATCTTTTGGTTCTGCCCGCCCGTTGTATTGGCAGCGGACAACAGAGGATCGGCACCTTCGTAGAGCGCTTGCCCGTTCAGGTACAGTTGTTTCAGGTTATCATCCATATCGAAATCACCTGAAATATTCCAACGCCAGATGTAATAGCGGCACAGGTTGATGTCGTATAAATATTTTTCCGAGCTCTGAGAAACGGGATGCACCAAGCCTGTGGCGCCAGCCTGCTTCATGAAAACCTGACGCAGGGCATTACGCGGCGTGCCGGGCGGAAAATGCATGCGCAGAAACGCTTGCATGTCTTCAATGGTGCGGATGCTTTCAAAGCGGAAAATGCTGACGCGGTCTGCAGCCACAGGGCTTGCGACACTGGCGCTGAATAACAAGGCGAATAATAATGCGGATACGAATTTGACAGGCATAATGCTGTTTCCTCGGTTGTGGCATCGGGGCGGGGTAGAATCAGTCTACTCAAAAAATCCGGATTCGGGGGAATTATGTCAGTCCGGGTTTACCACTGAGCTTTTTCTTGAACGCGTGATTGCGTTCTGCGGTTCCACCTTGTTGCTCAAATGCAGCATATGCGGCGTCTAGCGCGGCATCTGGCAAGGAATCAAAGCCTTGCGGGGGTAATGTGTTTTCTGTGCCGGTGCGTAAATTTTCTGAAATTGTTAAACGCTCTTGTGTCGAAAAATTAAAAATCTCGGTTAATTTTCGCTCCAGCGTGGGGTACACGCCGATATGCGCGATTTTATCTGTGCCCAAACGCACCCAGTTTTCGGTGTCTTGCGCACCGGGTGCCAAGGCTGTCACGCCGGGCACGCTATAGAGACTTTCACGCGTGGCTTTTTCTTGTTGTTCACGCTGTGCTTGTTGAATGATTTTTGCGGCCTGTGTTTTATCTTTTTTCAGCGCCAGTTCAACAGGCGTCAGGCCATCGCCGTTTTCAATGTCGAGTGTTGCGCCTGCGGCCACCAGTGCTTCGACAATGGGCACGTAACCATTATACGCTGCCTGATGCAGCGCGGTATTACCATCTTTGCTGCGGGCATCCAGATCGATGTTGTCTTGTTTCAGCAATAATTCAAGCAGCTGTAAATTTCCGTTTTGCGCGATGTAGTGCAGCGGGCGGTAGCTGTAATACTCATCACTGATGGCGCGCGGGTCTGCGCCGCGTGTTAAAAGCATGTCAGCAATTTCTGAATGACCATAGCGAAAGGCACTTAGCAAAGCCTTGCGGTCATTTGCCGGTGCGCCTGCCTCCAGTAAGAGGCGGGTGTTTTCAATGCGGTTGCGATAGACGGCCATGTGTAGGGGGCTGTCTTTGTCATTGGTTTGCGCATTGGCGTCCAGATCGGGGGTGTGCTCTAGCAAAAAAGCCAGCATGTCTGGTTGCGGCAAACCTGCCGCCATGTGTAAAACACCACGACCGCTTTTTGTTTTGGCGAAAATATCTGACCCTTTTTCCAGCAGCAGGCGGGCGGCGGCGACATGACCGTTTTCAACGGCGCGGTGCAAAGCGGTACGTCCATCATCGTCAGTTGCATAGCGCAGCGTCGCGACCTTGGGGGAGGCTACGTATTTTTTAAGCGTCTCCATATCGCCTTGTGCGGCAGCGCTTATAAAGCCATTTTCTGTGTAAAAAAGCGGCATGCGTTGGTGTCATTCTGATATTATGCGTTATCAGAATATGGCAAATTTACGGACTTACGTCAACCCAAGGGGGTTACAGGAAAAACCCGTTTATTTTCCGTTTGTTAGCCGCAGGTGTCGCTGGTTTATTGATCGGGCTTGTGGCTTGTTTGAGGAAAGCGGCGGCTTTCGCGTCCACTTTCTCAACCAGCGGCAACAAGGTGCGGGCAACTTCTGCGTGGTAGTTATTCAGCCATGTCAGCTCATCTTCTGACATCAACGCAGGTTCGATCAGGTTACGATCCACTGGTGCCAGCGTCAGGGTTTTAAAGCCCAGCATTTTTTTGCCGTCTTCGTTGGTATGACCCGTTTCAATCACGGTCACCAGCGTTTCGATGCGGATGCCATAGGCACCTTCTTTGTAATAGCCAGGCTCGTTCGAAATAATCATGCCAGGTTCCAGCGGCACAGTGGTCGAGCGCGGGGAAATACCGCAAGGCCCTTCGTGTACCGATAAATAACTGCCGACACCGTGGCCTGTGCCATGTGCGTAATCAAGGCCGACTTCTTTTAGTGATGCGCGGGCTTTTTCATCCAGCTTGTCGCCTGTGGTGCCTTCGGGGAAGGTTGCCATGGCAACGGCGATATGGCCTTTTAATACGCGGGTGAAATTCTCTTTCATCTCTTGCGTGGGGGTATCGACCGCAATGGTGCGGGTAATGTCTGTGGTGCCATCCAGATATTGCGCGCCGCTATCGACCAGATACACAGGTCCTGCCAGCAACGGTTTGTTGGTCTCGGGTGCTGATCTGTAATGCACAATCGCGCCGTTGCCGCCCGCACCTGAAATAGTGTCAAAGCTGAGGCCACGGAATTTATCGCCGCCTGCGCGAATGTCTTGCAGCAGTTGTGTGGCAGAAAGTTCATCATGCTTGGCGGCAGCGCCTTGTTCGGACAGCGCAGCCAGAAAACGGGTGATCGCCACACCATCGCGGATATGCGCGTTGATGGTGCCTTGAATTTCAACGGCGTTCTTTTTGGCTTTCATCAGCTGCACAGGGCTGCGCTCTGCATGTACCGTGCCGCCAGCTGTTGTGATGATGTCTTGTACTTTGACGGGGGCGGAGGCTGGATCCAGCCAAATGGTTTTACCGTCCGTCGCCAGTTTCTCAATCGCTTTGGAAAAATCTTCCGGTGCGTGGATGCGTACATCTGCGCCAATCCAGTTTTGTGTATCTTCTGTGACTTTGCGGTCATCAATAAACCAATCCACGCTGCCGTCTTTGTGTGCAATCGCATAGGACAGGGCAAAGGGGGTGCAGGGCACATCGCCACCACGAATGTTGAGTAGCCAGCAAATTTCTTCCGGCAACGTAATGGCAATGGCGTCTGCATCTTTTGCGGTCAGCGCCGTGGCAAGGTTCTGGCGCTTTTCGAGAGATTCTTGTCCTGCATATTCCATTGGGTGCGGGACGACAGGCGCGAGCGGTGCAGGCGGCTGGTTTTGCCATGCGGCATCCAGCGGATTGTCTTGTAGCAACACGAGTGTACCGCCTGCTTTTTCGACAGCGCCCTTGATTTTTTTCATGTCTTGCGGGGTATGGACCCAGGGATCAATGCCGAACGTCATGCCAGCTTGCAGGTTTTTCTCAATCCATTCAGCGGGCGTGAGGGTGGGGGCGGGCGGCTGGTCTTCCGACAGGCTGCAAATTTGGAAGTCTTTGGCATCCACTTGTTCGCGGGCTTGCAGGGTATAGCGGCCATCGGTAAAAAATGCGGCGCTGTCATTCAGCATAACGGCATAACCGGCAGAGCCTGTAAAACCTGTGATCCATGCCAGACGATCCGCACGCTCCGGCACATATTCGCCTTGAAATTCATCGGCGCGGGGAATGAAAAAGCCATCAATACCGCGTTTTTTCATCTCGGCCCGCAAAGCACCCAGACGGTCGGCCACATCGGCGTTGTCTTCTGCGGCCAACGTGGTTTTCAGCGCGGCCAGTTGAATTTTGGTATCGGCATCGGTGCCTGTTTTGACAAGACGCATCCAGCGGTCAGGGTCGCCCAAATCTTCGGGCGATGCATTCACGCCGCGTAAAATGTCTTTGATGGCAGCCAGCGGGCGCGTCTCGCCTGCGGTGTGCAAAAGTTTTTCAAGATGTGCGTCGCCTTTGTACGATGTCATGTCAAATCCTCCAGACAAAACCAGGTAATTTCATGTTTGTTATTATAAAGGTGGCAGGCGGTGCTGCCAGGAATTTCAAGGAAAGATTCTATCATTTTATGGTCGGTTTCCCCTTGGAACTTGATCGTGCAGATCATGTTTTTGACAAGGCCGGACGCTTTCCACTCCTTCACCAGTCGCAACAGTCTCTCGGGGTAGCAAATGATATCGGAAAACAGCCAGTCGACTGCGCCGATGTCGGCAGGCTTCAGGCCAAAGGCGCTTTGCTGCACGTATTTTACATTCGGCAGGGCCGCCACATGCGGGGCAAGCGGTGCTTTATCTACGCTGATGACTTTCGCGCCCAAGCCTTGCAGTACCCATGTCCAGCCACCGGGGCAGGCGCCAAGGTCAAGGCAGACATCGCCGGCCTTTGGCATGTGTGTGGCACGTGTCAAAGACTCCCAGAGTTTCAGGTAAGCGCGGTTGGGCGGCTCTTCTTTGTTTTCTTCAAAAACATAGGCACCGTTGGCAACGGGGCTTGTGCAATCGGCGGAGGCCAGAATAAGATCTTCATCCAGCATCGCCCAAGACCCCAGCGGAGAGCTGGGTGGGATGTTGGGAAAGCGCAACAGCTTTGCCGATACATGCGGCAGCTTTTCTGTCACCAGCTGTGCGCGGCGATGAAAATCGTAAGGGTAATTCACCCAGTTGCGCTGAATGGCTTTAAGTTTTTTGGCAGCATCACCGATAGATTCAATCTCAATAAACTGCGGCGTGCGCCACGTGTTTTCTGCCCAGACAGATTGGCGTGGCGGTGCATCGCTCAAGACCAGTCGGTCGCAGACATGCGTGACGGTACCTTCCAGTTCGACCAGAAGGTCATCTAAAAAGCCGTCGGCGGCCAGATAGGCGCTCAGGGGATTTTCCAATGCAGACATAGGCGCAAGCTTACCTGTTGTGACGGTGTTTCAAAACATGATTTTTTATACGACAGTCCCAGCGGGCGTCTGAAAAGGAAATTCCTATTTCTGCTTTATTATCAATTGGTTATATGAAAGGCTCTTATGTGGCACTCAATATGAAAACCTGCGATGTTCTCTAAGCCTTGTGCCGCATGGCGCCGATGCGATAAAACTGTGCACAGGGTATTGAAGCCCCGCACCACCTCAATCAAGGATGCCGCATGACAGCCGAACACGCCGCCACCCCGAAAAAACAAAACCACACGATCCACCCCAGCATTTTACGCGAATACGATATTCGTGGCACCGTGGGCGATACGTTGACGGAAGAAGATTGTTATTTTGTGGGTCGCGCTTTTGGCACATTGGTCAAACGCCGTGGCGGTAAAACCGTGGCCGTTGGTTTTGACGGTCGCGAAAGCTCCCCCGTTTTTTCCGCGAATGTGATGCGCGGGCTGACAGACTGCGGGCTGGATGTTGTGAACATCGGCCTCGGCCCCACGCCTATGGTGTACTTCACCATGAAGTCACACAAGCTGGATGCGGCGGTGATGATTACAGGTTCACACAGTCCGCTCAGCTATAACGGTATCAAGATGGCGTATCTGGATGGCCCGTTCTATGGCGATATGGTGCAAGAAATTGGCAGGCTTTCTACAGCCGGTGATTTTGAATCCGGCACAGGCGCCGTGGCACAGCTGGATGTGCAAGATGCTTATGTCGATCGCATGATGCAAGATTATCACGGCACACGCGAACTGTCCGTGGCATGGGATATCGGCAATGGCGCCGCGGGGGAGATTATCCGCCGTCTGGTCAAGAAACTGCCGGGCAAGCATGTGTTGTTGTTTGATGACATCGACGGCACGTTTCCAAACCACCACCCGGATCCGACCGTTGCCAAAAATCTGGTCGATTTGCAAAAGGCCGTAAAAGAGAACAATTGCGATATCGGTATCGGCTTTGATGGCGATGGTGACCGCATTGGTGCTGTCGGTGCAGATGGCACAATCATCTGGGCGGATTTGATTATGACGGTTTATGCTGCCGAAGTGCTGAAAACGCACCCGGGTGCGCATATTATTGCCGATGTAAAATGCAGCCGCGTCTTTTTTGATGAAGTGGCACGTCTGGGCGGTAAACCTGTGATGTGGAACACAGGCCATTCACTGATTAAAGCCAAAATGCAGGAATTGAAATCTCCGTTGGCGGGTGAACTTGCTGGCCATATCTGCTTTGCCGATAAATATTACGGTTTTGATGATGCGCCTTATTGTGCGGTGCGCCTTTTGGATATTTTAAGTCGTGCGAATAAACCGCTGGCGGAACTGGTGGCGCATTTGCCCAAAATGCACAATACGCCCGAGGTACGCTTTCATGTGCCGGCTGAGCGTAAATTCGACATTGCGCCCGAGGTTAAAACTCGTTTGAAGGCACTGGCGGATAAAGACATGGAGATGAACGATATTGATGGCGTGCGCGTTACCACGCCCGATGGTTGGTGGTTGATGCGCGCATCGAACACCGAAGATGTGCTGACGATCCGCGCCGAAGGTTTTACCACGGAAGGGCTGGATCGTTTGAAAACACAACTGATTGATCAACTGGCACAAAGCGGCATTTCATCGCCGTTCGAAAATTAAGTCGCATTTAACAAGGGGTAGGGGATAACGATATGACGGAACTTTCTTTCCATCCACGCGTGCTTGAACTGATTGCATCCCGTATTTGCCATGATCTGGTGAGTCCGGTCGGTGCGGTGAATAACGGCGTTGAGCTGATGCAGGAACTGGGCGAAGATGCCGGTGCCGAAGCGGTGCAGTTGATCGCATCCAGTGCGCAGCAGGCCTCTATTCGTTTAAAGGCTTTTCGCCTGTCGTATGGTGCGGCAGGGACAGATAAAAACGTCGGCTTTAAAGACATCCGCGAAGCTTTTGTCGAGCTCTTGGGCAAGGGTCGTATTCAGGCGGAGTTTGAGCCGGATCTGGGTGTTAAATTCTCCATGCCGCCACGCGGGTTTTTCAAAATTTTGCTGAACCTTTTGGTCTTTGCCGAAGAATGTAACCACGGCGAAGGTAAAATTGCCGTTTCCGCAATGGAAGGTAACAAGGGCATCAAAGTGATGGTCACGGGCAATCACGCAGGCTTCCGCGAAGGTGCGGAATCTGCACTGAAGGGCGATACCGCGCCGGATGATTTGGATCCGCGTTCCGTGCATGCCTATATCACGGGCCGCTTTGCCTCACATTTTGGAATCGGTCTGACATGGCAAGCACAGCCGGATTTTGGCCGTATTGAATTCCAGATCACCGTATAAAAAATAAAAAAAGCAACATACAGGGGGATGCGTTTTGCATCCCCCTTTTGCATGGGCGGCGGGTGTCTTTTTGGCACGCGCATCATGCAGCTGTATGGCGTTTGTTTGCGTGCGTAAAAGCACTAAGAAAACATTAAATAAAAAAAGCCATTATAGAATCTGTGGCCTGCGCAAAAATACGGGGGCGTGGCATGGACGATATTATGCAAGAATTTCTGACCGAAGCCGAAGAGCGTATGGCAACGTTGGATCAGGATATTTTGCTGTTTGAAAAAGCGGGGCCGGATGCTGATGTACTGCCACGCATTTTCCGCGCGGCACATAACATCAAGGGTAGCTGTGGTTTCTTAAAGTTAATGCGGCTGGGGGCTTTGGCCCATGCCGTTGAAGATGTACTGAGCCGCTGCCGCGATCATAAAATTCACACAACACCGCAAATGTCAGATTTGTTGTTGGCCGCTTTTGACCAAATGCGATTGTTGCTGGCAACAATCGGTGCCACGGGTAGTGAGCCGGCGGGCGATGATGCCGCTTTGATTGCTGTATTGGGGCTTGCGGCGGGAGGTCAAAGTTTTTCTTTGCCAGATACGTATAACCGCCGCAGTGCAGGGCATGAAAAACCATCTGCCAGTTTGCGCGTGCATGTCGATGTGCTGGAAAATCTGATGGCATTGACGGGCGAACTTGTGCTGGCACGCAACCAGTTGCTTGCACAGTCTTCTGCTGAAACTTTGCCGTTGCAGCGTTTAAATACACTTGTATCTGGGCTACAGGCGGAAGTTTTGCGTGCCCGTATGCAGCCTGTGATGCAAGCGTGGCGACCCTTGCCGCGATTATTGCGCGATACGGTGCGTGTAACAGGCAAGCCTATCGGGCTAGAGATGGCGGGCGCTGAAACCGCACTCGATCGTCATGTGCTGGATACAATCCGCGATCCGCTGGCACATCTTGTGCGCAATGCTGCTGTGCATGGGGTGGAAGAGGCGCAAGCACGTTGTGCGGCAGGTAAACCTGCGGAAGCGGTTATCCGTCTTTCTGCCCATACAGCGGAAGGGTACGTGCTGGTATCAGTCATAGATGATGGACGTGGATTAGATGCGGCCCACATCGGCGATATGGCGGTGGCACGCGGCTTGGTCACACCTGCAAAACTTGCTGAAATGTGTGCCGATGACATTATCCGTTTTATATTGCAACCGGGTTTTTCGACAGCGGCCGATGTGACGACGGAGGCGGGACGTGGTGTCGGGCTTGATGCGGTGCGCAGTGCCGTTGAAAAAATAGGCGGCACAATACAGATTTCATCCAAGCTCGGACAGGGCAGTTGTTTTACGCTACGCCTGCCGCTCACGCTTGCCATTGTGCCTGCTATTATTGCACAAGCAGGGGGCCGTTTTTATGCTGTGCCGCAAACAGCGGTGCAGGAACTGGTGCAGTGTGACAGGCAGGATATTGAATATATGGATGGCCAACCTGTGATGCATCTGCGCGGGCATTTGGTGCCCTTGTACCCCTTGGTAGATATATTGCCGTCTGTCGCGGTAGAGAAAAAAATTGTTGAGAAAAAGTATCAGCAAGCCGTCATATTGCGCGGTGAAGGTATTGCTTTGGGTCTTCTGGTCGATGCCATTCAAAGTGCAGAAGATGTGGTAGTGAAGCCTTTGCCGCATGGCCTTTCGGATATTACGGGGCTTTTGGGTTGCGCCATTCTGGGCGGTGGCGACGTGGCGATGATTTTGGATATAAACCGTTTGGTGCAACACGTTGTACCGGCACACGACCTGCCATTGAGGCCTGAAGCGGCCCCCGTTGTTGAAGAACGAGTTGATGCCTTGCTGTTCCGGCATACCGCAGCGGGCGCGATTCAGGCGGTGGATATCGCAGCTGTTGTCAGGGTGTGCGATTTATCGCGCTGTGATGTGGTGCAAGATAGCGCGGGGAAATACTTTTTACCGCAAGGGGATGAGCTCATCCCCTTTGCGGCGGAAGGTGCTTGTCCGGAACAGGCAAAAATCGGCATTCTGCTGCGCTATCGGGATCATGTTGTGGCACTTGCTGCCTTGGATGTGTTGGATATTCTCGCCCTCGCGCCGCCATCTGCCGTCGCCCCGCACCAGATGCTGAAAGGGGAAATGGTCGAATGGGTGAATGTGCAGAAACTGTGCAATGTGCCCAATCAGGAAATATCTGCCGACCAAGGCCCACGCCGGATATTGCTGGTCGATGACAGTGCCTTTTTTTGCAATCTTCTTTTGCCTGTCTTGCATGGTGCAGGCTATGCCGTGGTGACGGCGGCCAATGTGGATGCGGCGCTTTCATTATATAGTGCAGGGCAGGTATTCAGCGCGATTATAAGCGATATCGAAATGCCTGGCATGAGCGGGTTTGATCTGGCAAAGCGTATTAAGGTGCAAGGGGGGCGCTGGCAACATTTGCCGCTGCTGGCGCTTTCCGCGCATTCCACCCGTCACGATGATATGCGAGCGCGGGCAGCGGGGTTTGATGTTTTGATCAATAAATTTGACCGAGATAGTTTGCTGCGCCATCTGGCCAAAAACATACAGGTGGCATCGTGACGGACGCGGCGACATTTCTGGTGGTGAACATTTCAGGGCAGCATGTAGGTCTGCGCACCGACTGGGTATCCGAAGTATTGCCTGCACAGCCTGTCACACCTGTTGCAGGCGCTAGCAAGGGCATAGCAGGTATCATGGTTTTGCGGGGCAGGTTACTGGCGGTTATTAATCTGGCGCATTGTTTTCAGGCGACAGAAACAGCTGTTCAAACGCTGTCTGCCAATATCTACGTAAATAGCGCGATGAATGTGATTGTGACGCAAGAAGGGAGGCTCTATAGTTTGGAGGTAGATGCCGTAGGTACGGTGTGCGAGATGCCGGATGATTTATGCAGTCCGTTGCCTGCCACACTGCAGCCACAATTACAGGCTTTGGTGCCAACGGTGTGCAGGTTACCGGCGCATACAGTGATGCTGCTGGATATGCCAAAGCTGCTGGCGGGTTTCGGCCCGTAAACGGGATGGAGAGTAACAACATGACAACATGTCTGATTGCCGATGATAGTGTCGTTGTGCGTAAACTCGCCCGTATGATGGTAGAAGGCATGGGATTTGATTGCCGCGAGGTATCGGATGGTCAAGCCGCCCTTGATGCTTGCCATGACATCATGCCGGCGCTGATTTTGCTGGATTGGAATATGCCCGTGATGAACGGGATGGAATTTATGGCAGCACTGCGTGCCTTACCGGGCGGTGATAAGGTCAAGATTGTTTTTTGCACAACAGAAAACGAGATGGAAGCCATCAAGGTTGCCTTGGCAGCGGGTGCAGATGAATACATCATGAAACCGTTTGATAGCGAAATTCTGGAGAGCAAATTCCGACAGGTCGGCTTGCTCGTCTAAGCAAAGAGGGTGCGATGGCAGGTCCGGAGGCTCCATTCCCTGCTGCCTTATCCTCTGCGCCTGTGGTGGCCTTGGCCTTGGCAAGCTCGACAGGGGGGCCTTCTGCCTTGGTGCAGATATTCTCGGATCTGGCGGGGCTTGGGGTCATGTCTTTGCACTTACCGCCCGTTTTTATCACACAGCATATGCCAGAACATTTTACAGGGCTCTTGGCTGCACAAATCGCCGAAGCCAGTGGCTTTGATGCGCAAGAGGCAAGGGCCGGGGAAACCGTGCAAGCTGGGCGCATATATATAGCCCCGGGCGGATACCATATGACGGTCACAGCGGGCCGCACGGGCCGTGAAATTGCCCTATTGCAAACCCCGCCCGTACATTTTTGCAGGCCCGCCGCAGACCCGATGCTGGAAACACTGGCTGTCGCATATGGCAAAAATCTGCTGGCTGTGATATTGACAGGTATGGGTACAGACGGACGCACAGGATGTAAAAAGATTATGGAGACTGGTGGCAGCGTGATTGCGCAAGATGCCGCCAGCAGTGTTGTCTGGGGTATGCCGGGCAGCGTGGTCGATGCTGGCTGCGCTTATGCCGTTGTTGGGTTGCAAGATATCGCCACAGAAATTGCACGGCGTCTGGGCATGCAAAATCCGGTCGTGCCAACATGAACCGGATGGCGTTTGATTTTCTGGCCGATCTTTTGCGGCGTGAATCCGGCATGAACATCACGCCTGAAAAATCCTACCTGCTGGAATCGCGCCTGCTGCCTTTGGCGCAGCAACAAGGGCTCTCGGGGGTCGAGGCTTTGGCCGGACATTTGCGCCGAAGCGTGGATAACAAGGCGATACGTCAGGCCGTGGTCGAAGCCATGATGACGCATGAAAGCTCTTTCTTTCGCGATACAACCCCCTTTCAAAGATTGCGCGAGACAATTATTCCGGCGCTGTTGGAAAAACGCGAAGCCACAAAAACATTGCGTATCTGGTCAGCCGCCTGTGCCAGTGGGCAAGAAATATATTCCATTGCCATGCTGTTGCGTGAAATGGGCGCGGCCTTGGCGGGCTGGCAGATTGATTTGCTGGCAACCGATGTTTCTTATGATGTATTGGAAGTGGCGAAAGCGGGCACGTACAGCCAGTTTGAAGCACAGCGCGGTTTGTCTGTGCACTTGCTGGTCAAGTATTTTTCCCAAGACGAAGAAAAATGGACGATTGCGCAAGACCTGCGTGACAGCATTACTTTCCGTCAGGCCAATTTGATGGTATTGCCGCCAGGGCTTGGGCAGTTCGATGTCATTTTTTGCCGCAATATGTTGATGTATTTAGATACCGCAGCCCGTGCGCGGGTACTGCAGAACTTGCATGGTGCCATGCAGCCAGATAGCGTGTTGTTTCTGGGCGCTGCTGAAAACGTATCGGGTCTGACGCAGTTGTTCAAACCTTTCCCCGATATGCAGGGCTTGTTTTTACAGGCAGAGAGTAACCTTTAAAGTCTAGGCTTCATAAAAAAACGGCGGCCTTTAAAAGCCGCCGTTTTTTGTTTGTTTTTATTTCGTATCAAGCACTAGCAGTGGCTGCCGTTTCTTTTCCGGACGCCGTGCCGCCTGCCGGATCGCGCAGCACATAGCCGCGGCCCCAGACAGTTTCAATGCAGTTACCACCCTGCGGTGATACTTTTTCAATTTTTTTGCGCAGTTTGCAGATGAAAACGTCAATGATTTTGACTTCCGGTTCATCCATACCGCCATAAAGGTGGTTCAGGAACATTTCCTTGGTCAGGGTAGAACCCTTGCGCAGGGAGAGAAGCTCGATAATGCCGTATTCTTTGGATGTCAGGTGCAACGAATTGCCATCAACTTCCACAGTGCGGGCATCGAGGTTCACTTGCAGCGGGCCGGTTGTGATAATGCTTTGTGCATGGCCTTTGGAACGGCGCACGATGGCTTGGATACGTGCCAGCAGCTCGCGCTTGTCAAAAGGTTTGGTCAGGTAATCATCCGCGCCGAAGCCGAGACCTTTCAGCTTGCTGTCCAGTTCGGACAGGCCAGAGAGGATCAGGATCGGCGTTTCGACTTTTGCCGCGCGCAGGCGTTTCAAAACTTCGTAGCCATCCAAATCAGGCAACATCAAATCGAGGATAATAATGTCGTATTCATACAGCTTGCCGATTTCAAGGCCATCTTCGCCCATATCGGTCACATCGACCACGTAGCCATCAGACTTAAGCATCAATTCAATGCTTTTGGCTGTAGACTGGTCATCTTCGATAAGTAAAACCCGCATTGTGCACTGTCCCCTTAATGATTCGTTAGTGTTGTTAAACCACTCTTTAATCCTTCATCACATTATAACATGATTGTTAATAAAGGTTAAAAAAACCAAAAAATTCCGTTTATAAAGGATGAAATTTTCGATTAACTGTTTGATAATAAATGGAGAAAAGAAAAGCGATTTTATTGTCAAAATATGGGATAATAAGGGCAGAAACAGGGATTTGGGCATGACCAAGCATCATTTCATCGAAAATTTAGGCAATAGCATCGCAGAGCTGGCGGATTACCAGCTTTTTGGCCGTGTAACGAAAATCCTCGGCATGCTGGTCGAAGTGGGCGGGATCGAGCGTGAATTATCCATCGGTGACCGCTGTATTTTGACCCCCAAAGGGGCTGAACAAATCCCCTGTGAAGTCGTGGGCTTCCGCGAAGGCCATGCACTCGTTATGCCGTTTAAGCCGTTGGATCGCGTGGGGCTTGGCTGCCGCGCCGAAGTGGCCGCAGGACAGCCCGCTGTTTACCCCTGCAACGCATGGCTTGGCCGTGTGATCAATTCGATGGGGGAACCGATTGACGGCAAAGGCCCGATTATGCAGGGCGAAGAACCGATGCTCTTGCGGAATAAGCCACCCGCCGCGCATGACCGCCAGCGGTTGGGCGATAAGCTGGATTTGGGTGTACGTGCTGTAAATAGTTTTCTCTCGACCTGTCGCGGACAACGTATGGGAATCTTTGCGGGTTCTGGCGTGGGTAAATCTGTTTTGATGTCCATGCTGGCGCGTTATACCGAAGCCGAAATTAGCGTGATTGGCCTGATTGGCGAGCGTGGACGCGAGGTCCAGGAATTTCTGGAAGATGATCTGGGGCCGGAAGGTTTGAAGAAAAGCGTGGTCATCGTCTCGACCTCCGATGAATCACCGCTGATGCGTCGCCAAGGTGCTTATATGACTTTGGCTGTGTCCGAATATTTTCGCGATAGAGGCAAACAGGTTTTGTGCCTGATGGATTCCGTCACGCGCTTTGCTATGGCACAGCGTGAAATTGGCCTGTCTGCGGGGGAACCGCCGACCAGTAAAGGCTATCCGCCCACAACTTTTTCTGAATTGGCGCGCTTGCTGGAACGTGCAGGGCCCGGTGTACGTGGCAGCGGCGATATTACTGGATTTTTCTCGGTACTAGTGGAGGGGGACGATCACAATGAACCCATCGCCGATGCTGTGCGCGGGATTATTGACGGCCATATCGTGCTGGAACGTGCGATTGCAGATCGTGGCCGCTATCCTGCCATTAATATTTTACGCAGCATTTCCCGTTCCATGCCGCGCTGTTTGACGGCAGAACAAGCGCAACTGGTACAACGCGGGCGCGAAGTGATGTCCACGTATGAGGATATGTCAGAGCTGATCCGGCTTGGTGCCTATCGCCGTGGCTCTGACCCGAAAGTGGATCAGGCGATAGAGCTTTACCCCGCCATTGAAACCTTTCTGGCGCAAAAACCGCAAGAGCATACCAGCCTTGAAGACGGCTATGCGCGTTTGGCTGAAGCCCTGCAAATGACCGCGCCTGCGGCAGAAACGTAATAGTCTGTTATGGCCGATCTTAATCCGCTCATACGTCTGCACAAACATGAACTCGATGAAAAGCGTCGCGTGTTGGGCGAGCTTTATGGCGATTTGGCCCTGATGGAGCGTGACCGGCGGGAGCTGGAACGCCAGTTTGAAAAAGAAAAAGAAGCCGTTGCGCAAACGGGCGATATTCATTTCACTTTTTCAGGCTATGTCGATGCTGTACGTAAAAAGCGCGAGGCTTTTGATAAAGCGGAAGCTGTCTTGGAAAAGAATATCGAAGCAGCCAAGCATGACCTGATGGAAACGTTCAGCGAGCTTAAAAAATACGAAATGACGCAGGCAGAGCGTGAAAGACTGGCGGAAGAAGAGCGCCGGTTCAAAGAAGATCAGGCCATGGATGCCATCGGCCTTGAAGGTTTTCGCCGTAAAACAGATTCTGAATAGAAAATGACCTTATATAAGGTGTGATCCGGGTGTGCTGGCCTCGATCACAGTCCAGCCTTCCTTGCGTGTCTGGAAGGTGATGCTGCCTTGCAGGGATACTTCTTCAATGCCGGCGGTATAGCGTTTTGCGATTTCTTGTCGAATGTCGGCTGGCAGTTTTTCGCTGCTGCGCAAAACAAGATCAAGGCGTTTTTTGTGCATCAGGCCATCCAGCTGTAAATCCCCCATGCG
>JBGTNC010000240.1:0-2057 GCA_041743265.1 Alphaproteobacteria bacterium
AGCATCTCCTTCCCCTCGTGATGGCCACATTGGTTTGTGCAGGCTTAAGCACACAAGCGCACGCGCAATCACAAAGCACCGCAGACCCCTCGCGCGTTCAAGGACAGATTGCCCCGATCGAGCCGCAAACCATGCCCGAACTGCAGGGCAAAGTAACGGCGCAAAAGCCCGCTGTGAACGCGCCGGAAGGTGCCGAGAAAGTTAAATTCAAACTACAATCCGTTAAAGTTGAAGGCACATCGATCTACGATGATGTTTCCCTGCGCTCTGTTTACGGCGACATGATCGGCACCACCATTTCGCTGGCAGATGTATATGGTCTGGCACAACAGCTGACCGTGAAGTACCGCAACGAAGGCTATATCCTGACGCAGGTTGTCGTCCCCCCGCAAACCATTGATGGCGGTCATATCAAACTGCGCGTGGTCGAAGGTTTTATCGACAAAGTATCTGTTGAAGGCAGCGTTGGCCACAACACCGCTTTCTTGCAAGGCTTTGCCGAAAAAGTACGCAAGAGCAAACCACTAGATGCCAAAGCACTGGAGCGTTATATCCTACTCATCAACGACCTGCCGGGCCTGTCGGCACGTGCTGTCCTCTCGCCGTCGCCCACTGTTATCGGTGCGTCTGACCTGACAGTGATTGTCGAGCGTAAGATGTACGATCTTTTCGCGCAGCTGGATAACCGCGGATCACGCTACCTCGGCCCCCTGCAATTAAACATGGGCACACGCCTAAACAACATGCTGGGCTTTTATGAAGGCCTGAGCTTCCAAGTGGTAACAGCGCCCGACGGTACGCCCGACCGTGAACTGGACTATGCCGCATTCTCTTGGGCGCAGCCTATCAATTTTGAAGGTACAAAAATCAGCATCGGCGGCAGCATCACATCGACCGATCCTGGCCACACCCTTTCCACCTTCAATGTAGACGGTCTTGCTCGCAGCGCGAATATCGAGCTGCTGCACCCTTTCATCCGTTCCCGCCAGCAAAACCTTTATGCGGCGCTGCGTTTTAACTATCTGGATACAGAGCGCACAGACAATCTGGGCCTTGGCAAAACGGAAGACCGCCTGCGCGTACTGCGCTTGTCCGGTACATACCAGTTCACAGATGGCCTGCTGGGTTTGAACACCTTTAGCTCAGAGCTAAGTAAGGGTATCGATATCCTTAACATGAAAGACAAAAATTCGGTCAACCCGACGCGCGCGCGTGGAGAGCCTGAATTCTTCAAAGCCACAATGGAAATTTCCCGCGTACAGCGCGTGACCAACCACTTTGAAGTCTTCGCTTCCGCGCAGGGCCAAAAATCGGCACATAAACTGCTGGCTTCCGAAGAATTCGGTGTTGGCGGGGCTACGTTTGGTAGCGCCTATAACAACTCCGAAATCACTGGTGAAGACGGCATTGCCGGCCGCATTGAACTGCGCCTGAACAACCCCGTTGAAACACCCGCTTCCTTCGTACAGCTCTATGGCTTTTACGATATTGGCAAGGTTTGGGATAACGACAATACCGTAGTACGTGACCGTCAACGCTCGCTCGCCTCCACAGGAGCTGGCGTGCGCGTGAATGTGAATGAAAACTTTGCAGGCACATTAGAAGTCGCCGTACCGCTGACACGTAAAGTCGAAGCCGAAGGCGATAAAGACCCGCGTGTCTTTGGTTCTGTAACCGCACGTTTCTAAATAAACTTTCGCGCAAAAAAATCCGGCACCACAAATGCCGGATTTTTTTATACAAGGAAAACGCCATGACACACCGCCCCGCTCTATCCGCCGCCGCACAAAAAAAAGCCGATGCCTTTCTGGCCGTGGCCGATCAATTCCGCCTTGGGAAATTACCGACGGAGCAACAACACCCACAAACGCTGAACTTGTCAGACCTTGCCTTGCATGATCTGCCCACGGCGCTGCAAACCATCCACGCCATTGAAACAGATGTCATGGAACAAATGGTTGGCTATACAGATAATCTGAAACCACTGGCCGCCGCCATTGCCGCCACCTTGGCCGACGGACACCGCGTATTTTTCTACGGCTGTGGCGCCACAGGCC
>JBGTNC010000241.1:0-13856 GCA_041743265.1 Alphaproteobacteria bacterium
CCGAGTTCATAGCGGCATATTTGAAGTATAGCGAGGCCATTCAAAGCTCCTTCACAAGACGGCAGACTGATTGTTGTATGGCTGATCATAGCGCAATGAAAAGCACGGGGCCAGACGCAAAAAGCCCCAGATGAAAAAATGAAATTATCGTGCGTGAATATTTATTCTACAGGCAGCGGCAGGCGTTGTGTCTGGAACATTTCATAGCGCCCTGAATCGCCGCTGCGCTCTGCTGTAATCACGCCTGATTTACAAGCATCGTTATATGTTGCGAAGCCGCCGCCGATTTTTGTAAGTCTGGAGTGCAGCGGGATATAATTTAAAATCATAGGCTTGCCGGTCACTTGGTCATTCAGCAGCGTTGCCTTGGATATATTGCTGAACCCAAAAATTTGTGTGCCTGTTGCCGCAATTTTATCGTTGCCGAAAACAGCGGCTAGATAGGGCTGTTTGTTATGCACAATTAACGTGCCACCTTGTAGCGTTGTCATGTCTTCTTTGATTGCGGGCACATCATCGTGTTTTAAGGCTGTACCTAAGTAATGCCATGTTTTTCCATGGTCTTTTGATGCGATGATAATAATACGGTCTGGCGTATCGCGGCCTTTGACATAGGCGGAAAGGCTCATCACCAATGTATTATCAATGTTAATAACGCTGGGTCTTGAATAGAAATATACATCTGCCAAAGCGGGATTGATTTTGTTTAAAGTTGCTTTGACAACTTGGTTATAGGGGTAGGGTGGCGATTGATCGGATGCAGAAAGCATCCATTCTTCGCTAGACCATTTTCCACTCAGGATGTTTTCCTCAGAGGCATATTTATAAACGATCACACCATAAAGCCGTGCCAAAGGCACATCTTGTGCCCAAAAATATTTATAGGCGTAAAGTTTCCACTCGCGGCCTTTGTCTTCCGGGTCGTAGACGAGGGTGGGGGTCTCAATACGCCAAACACCTTTTTTGACAGGTGTTTTTGCATCTGGCCCAATAATTTCTTCGCTACGTGTGACAAAACCACCTGTCAGCATACCCCAGGAATGACAGAAGTTAGAGCCCACGGCAATGCGCACTTCCGTTGGGATAAAGCTATTGTCTTTAATGTCTGATTGCAAAACAACGGTATGTGCGAGAAAGAAATTGTTGCCGTTATAGGCAATGGAAGGGTCAAGCGCGCCCAAGATGTATTTAGGTTTATTGGGAATAGATAATACGCTGGCGCGCGCTTCGTGCTTGCCAAGGTTATAATAGACATAGGGGACGTAAATGATTGTCAGCGCAATAAACGCAAGCCCTGCCCAGATGACAATCCTAAATTGCCAGGGCACATCGCCATAAATTTCTTTTAGAGTTTT
This sequence comes from Alphaproteobacteria bacterium, assembly GCA_041743265.1. GTDB lineage: Bacteria > Pseudomonadota > Alphaproteobacteria > Micavibrionales > UBA2020 > UBA2020. Next base: position 1,356 of record JBGTNC010000241.1, read on the forward strand.
ATCATAAATGCGCATGGGGCGTTTATTTTACGCTGCTGGCGGCAAATCCATTTCAAGGATTGCCATGTTGAAGTCATAAGAAACGTCGCCGTCTTCTTCGTCACGGTAAATTACGCCGATAAATTCCCCGCTCAACATTACTTCAACGGAATCTTCCGCTTCCTTGCGCTTGGCGAGGGTAAAAAGATTGTTGCCGAATTTTTGCTGCAGGTATTTTTGCAAACGGGCGATTTCAGAATTGTTCATAGTAGGCATTCTCCACTTTACGGCGATAGGGCTGTATATTGCTGGCGATTGTACCCTGTCTCGGTGTTGTTTTAAATGCAAATGCCGCCAGATCAGATATTTAAATGGCGGGCTAGACAGTGTGGGCACGCCCAATATTGACATAACTATCAATGCCCATTAAAACAATAGGAAAAGTTTTTAACCTACCGCCGAGGCCGAATAAAAAGATGCCCAAGGTTTTCCGTCATCCCGAATGGCAGCAAAAAGTCGCACCGATGTTGCAAGCGGTCGCCGATGTTGTGGCAGGCCAGGCTGAGGCAGATACCGTACATCGTTTCTGGCAGGCAGATAAAAAACCCGAAGAAGCCCGTGCCGGATTGGCGCGGCTGGCTTTTGAAGCCGCTTGCGATGCAGGCGATACCCAAAGCGCTGCATGGCTGCAAACAGAATATACGCAGCATATCAAAATTCCAGAATTTAAAACGGCGACGTTAAAAGCCATGGAAGCGGGCGCGGATGATATGGCGCTGTGGCTGATTAAAAATATGCCCCTGGCAGATGTTTGCGAAAAACAAAAAGACAAAACCATTCAGGCATTGCTGGCGTCAGCCATGCAAATCAGCCGATTAAATATCGTCACGACTTTGGCAAGCATGCAAGACACAGCAGACAGTGGCCTGTTATACCGTGCTGCGCTTGGCGGACAGATCACCAATCTGCGCTATATGGTGGATACATGCCATGATCAAAAAACCCTTGCTACATCGGACTTAAATGCAGCGCTCGTCATTGCCGTCAAGCAGGGAGATGTTGCAATGACGGATTATTTATTGGATGCGGGCGCAGATGCAGGCTCACCACGTGAAGCGCCATTGAAACGCGCAGCAGAGCGTTTTGCGCAAGATGGTTTTACCATTACGGGCCTGCTATTGGCGGCAGGCGCCGATCCGATCTTGGCAAAAGATCTTTTACCAGCACAACAGAGCATGATTGATGCTTGTGTGAAAACAGCGCAAGACAATCATCGTCTAAAACTAAATCGTGCCACGGGCTTTCATGCCCTGCAGTTACGGCAGCCACAAGAAATGCTTGGCACGACAGGGCTACATTACGCGGCGAACCACCGCGTTTTTGATCAGATCGCCATCGGAAAAATGACAACAGATGATTTTTTACTCAAGGACGCGCAGGGCGAAACTGTGCTGGATGTGATTGAAAAACGAAATGATGTCGCAGCACTTTTGCGGCCTGCGCGTTGGGTCGGGCAAGCAGATATGCTGCGCCGTGTTTTGCCGTGCCTGAGTGAAAAAACACAAGAATCGCTGGATGTACGGCAATTATTGCTGGATGTAGATATGCAAACTCTACGGCAGAAATCGCGCGGGTTGTCGCTGAAACCAAAGGGTTTTCATCGCTTTTGATACTTTCTTGCCATGAACGGCAGATCATGAGAAACTTTGTTTCTCGTGAATTCACGTTATGCAGGAAAAACAGGTTTCTCTATGCAAAAACCAACGCTCAGCGACCAACATTGGCGATTGTCTTTACATCGTAAAGACGTCGATGCGCTCGGTGATGATTTGCTGGAGGCAATTGCGGAAGGCAATGACTGGCGTTTTAATATCCTGCTGCAGCTTGATCTTGACCCTTCTGCCCAAAAAGAATTTTTACAGCAAGCGGTCGAACATGGCCGTACCGATATGTTCAAACGCATCGCCCTTTGGGATGATGCATGGAAAACCGATGCAGATGGTCGTGGCTTTGCACCGCTTGCGGCTGAAAAAGGCCATCTGGGGTTGCTCCGCTTTTTTATAGAATCTTGTGATGTTGCTGTAGATGTGAACAGCAATGCACTGCTGCGCTACGCCGCAGAAAACGGCCATGCCGATGTTGTAAGCTATTTGCTGGATAAGGGCGCGGACCTTACCGTCTATAACAATTCACCATTACGTGATGCAGCCGAGGGTGGGCATCTGGCGGTTGTTAAAATCCTGCTGCAAGCGGGCGCAGACATCAATGCTTTTGATGGCGCTGCATTGAAAGAAGCAGCAGCACATGGGCATAAAGAACTTGTCGAATTTCTATTGGCACGTGGTGCAGACCCGACATTGGATGACCACGAAGCACTGATCAAATCGGCAGAAAACGGCCATGCCGATGTTTTGCAGGTATTGATGAACCATCCGGCTGTTGATATTCACGCGGAAGATGACAAGGCCTTGAAAAAGGCTTTGGAAGAAGGGCATTTCAATTGCGCTATGTTGCTGATTGGCAAGGGCGCAGATGTGAACGCTGACCATGGCCGTGCTTTACGGGATGCTGTCTTTTCGGAAGAAGAGGCGCTGGTCAAATTTTTGCTGGAACACGGCGCCGACCCGGATGCGCATGAAGATACAGATACAGCGCTGGTGATTGCGGCCGAGAATGGCAATTTAAAAATTTCACAGCTGCTGCTGGAACATGGCGCAGACCATTTGTTGTTTAACGGTGCTGCAGAAAAAATGGCGAGAAGTGAGGGCGATCAGGATATGATATCGCTGCTTGTGCGCTGGGGTAACACGCAGCGTCTTTTGCAGCAAAGTGCGAAAACAGAAGAATTCGCAAGGTTGTTTGCAGGGCCTTATACGTTTGATGATCTGCGTCAGGTAAAAGGCCCTTCCGGTGAAACTGCGCTGGAGATTGCCGCACAAACCGGCCGGTTTGATGATCTTGTGCTGCGCGCACAGGGCGGCACACCGGCACATTTGACGGCGGATGATTTATACTTTCCGGATGATAAACCTGATTGTGTCATGACACATCTGGTGCGCCAGAAAGCGTTGTCGCAGTTTTTTAATCCGGATCTTTGGGCGCAGCGTCTCGAAGCGGTCACAGAGATCTGGCAGAGTTTGCCTGCAGAGATGCAAAAGCAGGTGGATCTGGAAGCAACGCTCGTTGCCATCAAGCGCAAGGCTTTGCAGGATAAAGGGCATAATCTGCACCTTAAGCCGCCAAAAAACTGATATATCAATGGCATAGGATATGGTTTATACCAGATTCCAACATTGACATAAAGCGCCTCACCCGTTAGGATAAGCGGGTAAAAACATCAATCCCCGCTGAAACGGAAAGGCCCGCGCGCATGCCGCAGGAAAAACCCCTATCGCCTCAAGACCAATTGGAAGCCGACATCCGTCTGGCCATTTTGGAAAAAGACGCGGTTTCGGTTGTCACTTCCATGCGCGGAAAGTCTTTTAGCGAAACCTTCCGCAACGATGTACTGGGCGGATTGATCGCGATAGATGACGCTGTAGATGCCGTGCGTTTCGTCATTGAAGAACAAAAAACAGATGTGGGCGCAACGCGGCTGATGTTTTTGCTCAATGCGTCTTGCCAGCGCGGCTTTGCCGATACGGCCCTCTACCTGTCACAAAAAGCCATGCAAGAAGGCGTGACGGCGGATGATTGCTACCAGCGTATTTTCTCGCACTTTGCACCCGACATTGCCGCAGGTATGGCCGACAAACTGGCGGATACAATGCCAGACCGTCAGGCCGCGCTCTCCGATATGATGTTGTCCGCAAGTCTGTCAAAAAGTTATGCCACGCTGGGTGCGCTTTCCGATATCGGCGCTGTGGCGGGAAAACATTTGCCTATTGTCTTACTTGCGCTGTCTATGTGTGAAGACGAAGCATTGTTCAAGGATGAAGCGGGTTATACAGCGCTCTTTGATAAAATCACGGCTTCTGTTTCCAAAGATCAACTGTCAATGCTTGATATTATGCTGCCGGTCATTGCGTATAAGATACCGGAAGAAGATCAATATCCCGCTGTCTTGCAAAGCCTTTTGCAGCATGGCGCAGATCCTTTCGGTATGTATGCGGAAGCGGGGCGTTATTTGGTCAAAACTTTTAATGAAAAAGCGGATTATACACAGGCTGAAAATTGGCAAACGCTGTTTGACCGTGAAAAAGAATCTATCACCGGCCAATACCGCCGCCAGTTTGACCAACTGTATGCACAAGGTTTTGATACCGCCGATTTGCAAAAAACTGTCAACGAAGAAGGTGATACAGGCCTGACACTTGCCGTGAAAGCTGGTGCTTTGCCGCAAATGTGGCAGGCGTTGCAGCAGCAAACAGATAAAGCGCCGATTGATATTGATATGCTTTTTGCACAAACCCCGCGCGAGCAATCGGCAATATCCACCGCAATTGATCGCGGCACTGTGGTAGATCTTTTGTTACCAGCGTATTGGCTGAAACAAGACGCAAATTTTGTACAAACAATTGAATCTCGCCTGACGGACGACCATAAAAAATGGTCTGATCTAGATGCCGTTGTGGCCCGTGTTGACCAATACAAACTGAAACAACAAGCAGGCCGTTATAAATTAGGCCCGCGCCGTCCGGAGCAGCCATGAGCGATAATACGCAAGCGAATGAACTGTGGCAGGCATGGTTCGATATGAAGGCCGCGGCCCGTACTAAAAAATGGGATGTGGTACAGACGATGCTGGCGGAAAATACCGAACAGCAAATGACAGCACATCCCTTTCTTGCAGAAGTATTTCATAGCGCCGCCAATGCGGGTCAAGCCAATATTGTCAAAACATTGTTTACGCGCGGCTTTTCGCTGGATGCTGAAACGCGCGCAGAAACGTTGAAACGGCTGGCAACCTATTATCACAGCGATGCGGCAGCGGTCATGTCGTTTCTGATCAAAGAACAAAGCACGGATAGTAGCGATGCCGTGTGCTGGGCCGCCGCCCATGGACGGTTGGATGTTCTGCAAACGCTGGAAAACAGCGGCGCTGATGTTTTAAGCGGTGCCAGCAGTTTTCATCTGGCGTTGTATGGGGGGCATCCGGAAGTCATGCATTACCTGCATGAAAAGCAAGCCGACCTTTATCATCCAGCCTTGATCGCCGCAGGCTATGGCCGCCGTCAGGAATTGCCGACAGGACAAGCAGATACGACCATTCAAGTGTATCGTGATCTTCTAACACAGGAAAACGATCATTGGGCGATTTGCTATGCAGAAGCAGGCGGCGCACAAAAAACACTGGGCCAATTCCGTTGCGTACCCAATGAACTGGGCCGCGCACCGATGAGCTATTTACATTTGGCTGTGCGGGCCGGAAAGTTTTCCGATGTTGTCAGCGCGGCACTGCACGAAAAGCAAAACCCGCTGCGGGCCGAAGATTTTCTAGTTGAAGATTATAAGGGCGTTTCTGCTTTGATGGTGATGACCGCGCGGGGCGAACTGGACGCTGTTTTTGATCCAAAGCTCTGGCAGGGCCGCAGCGAAGAAATTCTCAAACTTCATGATGGATTGAAAAAGTACAAAGCCGAAAAGGCGCTCGATTTACAGGCGTTTTCTGCGGAAATCAACCGCTATGGCCTGCGCCAGAAACGCAATAACGCCAGTCGTTTATCGCTACGACCGGGCCCCGGCAGATGACAACCCCGCCTGATGCCAATAAGAACCTTTCCCTGAATAAACAGCTGCTGGATGCCGCCGTGCGCGGCGACCTTGCGCATGTACAAAAACTGCTGGAAGCAGGTGCCGAGACGCATATTTCCCGCACAGATGTATCCGAAGGAACAGCTGCTTGGAAACAAGAACTAGACCGCGACAGCATCGGTATTTTTCAGCTGATCAGCTTGCATACAGGCCAGAACCGTTTAAATGCGGCGATGTATCTGGCGGCCTTTCACGGCGAAGAAAAAATTGTCGATTATTTCCTGGAACGTTCTGCTCATGACCCGATGACATTGAAGGTTGCACTGTTTGGCGCGGCGCGTGCAGGCGTTTTGCCGCTGGTGCAAAAGCTGGTGGCGGCGGGTGCTGATGCCACGTTTAAAGAAGATTACCCTTTGCGCGAAAGCCTGACGCGTGGCCATGATGCTGTTGCAAAATATCTGGCAGACCAGACGCAATGCGCCGACAGGGCCTTGGGCTACGCGATTGAGAAGAGCCGTATTGATATGGCGGCGGATTTTCTTTCGGCCGAGATAAATCTGAAACCAGCCCTTGCACGCACGGCCTATGCATTGGGTGCGGGGCGTGCTCCGCTCGAAAATGCGCGCCGTCAGCGCGATACGGCGACCATCCAAGACGGTTTTCACATGCTGCTGTCCTTCGCACAAACACGTGGTGATGATATGCAAGCCTTGCTGCAATACACAGCTGTGCAGGCAAAAGAACAAGAAGCAACACCACTTGTGGAAGCACTACTCGCCTATGATGGCTTTGATAGCGTGCCGAATAAAAGCGCAATTTTTACATCCCTGCTCACAGAAAGAGTGCCGGCGGATACCAAGGTGGAAGACCACGCCGCCTTAATGGTGAAGCTGCTGCAGGCAGGCGCTGCCCCGCAACGTGGATTGAACGTTGGTGTTTTACTACAAAGTTCAGACCTTGTAGATGAAGCGCTCCGCAAACGCGCAGACCCACGTCGGCAGAAAAGCACCGCCATGATGGTGGCGCGTACAAAGATGGACACGCTGAAAACGCAAGAATCGCAGCTCATTTTCGGTGATATGCTGGCGATTGAGGCCTTGTTTATGGTGATGGATGAAAATATTTTCCGCAAAGGCCAGCAGACAGAAAACCCGATACGGGCCTGGCGTTCGGAAGATGCTGACCGTGCGGGCGTGACAGGGATCATGTCCGGTTTTGCTATCGGCCAAGCGGCAGAGATTTTTGAAACAGCAAAAAAACAGGGCGATGTTTTAACGCTCGCAGATTTACTACATCGGGATGCGCAAGGGTATCGTGCGCTGGATTGTCTGGAAGATGCCGGCGATCTGGGCGTGCTTTATACGCCAAAACTATGGCAGGGCCGCGAAGATGTGTATCATACGCTTTGGGAAGCCATGACGCCGGCACAGCAAAAATCGCAGGCAGAAGCACATAGAGCTTTGGTGCAAAGTTTCACGGCAGATGCAGGATTAAAACGTTTGAAGTCCTTTGCTGCGCAGCACAAAAAAAAGCTGCGCCCGCCGGGGCCTTAAAACTTTGAAAGATTCATTGCTTTCAACCCCTTAAATACGGACTCCTGTTATTGACCTTGCTGTCTATTATGTCTATTTTGGATATCTGATCAGCGTAAACACGAGGTCACGGAAAAGATGTCCGATACCGAAAAACCGGATGATAAAAAGAAAAAAGGTTTTGTCAAAAATGCTTTTGACAGCGTACGTGGCGGAATCCGCCGCGTCGGTATCGTGATACAACGTGGCAGTATTGATAAAGCGTTGATTTACTCCGCCACCCACGGCCACGAAACGCGCATTGCTTTTTTGTTGGCCTCTGGCGCTAATCCCAAAATACAAGGCAGCGCCCCGATGAAGGCCGCCGCCAGCACCGGACAGCTTGGCGTCATGCGTTTATTGACCCGTCATGGTGTACGTGCGGATGATAACCACAGCGCGGCCCTGCATGTGGCAATTGCCAATCAACAGCGCGAAGCTGTGAAGTTTCTTTTACAGCGCGGCGCAGATATTCATGCGCTGGATGAAAAAGCCATCCGTATCGCAGCAAGCCTCAACAATATGCGGATGATGGAAGAAATGATCCGCGCGAAAGCAGATTTGAATACGGGCAACGGCGAACCTTTGCGCATTGCGGCCTCCAAAGGGCATGAACATATTGTGCGTCTGCTGGCAATGTCTGGTGCCGATGTGACGATTGGTGATCATGCAGCGCTTTACTGGGCCAGCCGCAACGGGCATAAAAATGCCGCCGAAGCACTTGTTGCCGCCGGCAGCGATATTAACGCGCGCAATGGTTTGATTATTGATGTGGCCGCAGCTTTTGGTCACGTACGTGTTTTGGAATACTTGCTGCAAAAAGGCGGCAACTTGCCCGAAGATGGCGGTCTCGCCCTGAAACTTGCCAAGCAAAATAATCAGGCCGCGACGGTCGAGGTTATCGAAAAACATTTGGCTGCGAAAAAACCACCCGCAGCGGCCCCGGATAATGACGTGCCGCCGCCGCATATTATTCCCCCGCCACCACCGCCACCGCATATAGCTGGCCCATAGAATGGTGGATTTCACTCAAGATTTGATAGCTGCGGCAAGCCGTGGCGACCTGAGCGCCGTGAAAGATTTTATCGAATCCGGCGCTGACTGGCGTGCAGATAATCAGCGCGCCTTGAAACTGGCCATGCAGGGCCAGCACCGCGATGTTATGCAGTATTTTCTGGAAGATTTGATTTTGCCGCAGGTACGGCAAGAAACCCATCAGCGGTTTCAAAATGGCTTTATCCCGACGGAAGATGATGTGCAAACCGATTTGGGCCGTGTGCGCGCCAGTATTCGCGCAGGCGTCGCCGAACCACCCAGTTATTCGATTACGTTGCTGACCTTGTCTATTCAATATGGCGCAACGGGTGCTTTTGATGCTTTGTTGGCGCAAGATAAACAAACCACTTTGAAGTACGCACCACTTGCTTGTGCTATGACAGGCAAAACAGATTTTGTTGAAAAGCTTTTGGCCGCAGGTGCGGCGCCTGATTTTGCAACCGGTACGATTGTGAACAAAATGGTGCAATCGGTAGATATGGCAGGGCTTGCCGTTTTGGCAAAGGCAGGCTTTGATTTTAACCGCGTGGAATATGCGGGGCAGAGTTTTGTGCATCCACTCCGCACCGCACTGGATATTCAAGACGCCGAGCAACGCAAAGCGGTTGCGCGTTTTTTGCATGATCATGGTGCGGATTTGCGCATCAACGGTCTCAAGCATGTCGCACGGCAGGCTCTGACCAAAGATTCGGACATATTTGATTTTTGCGATTTTTTGACACCGGGTACACAACTACCCATGCTATTGGCACTGGCCGAAGATGCAAAAGACCCAAAAGGTGCGCGTGATGTTTTTATTGAACGCTTCCCGTTCATGAAAAGCTGGTACATGTATGACTTTGTTGAACCGTTGATGAATGGTACCGCCACAGGACAAGACCGCTGGTTTGAAAATGTACGCATGACGGACCGTGGCGCAGATGACAATATTCTGATTAAAATGGCAGTCATGTCGGCGCAAGATAAAGCCATGGTGCCGTTTTTACTGGGTGCTGGTGGCATCCGTCTGAATACAAAGAATGATAAACCGCTGACGCTCGCCGTGATGCTGGGCAAGGCGCATTTGTTGGAAACATTCGGTTATTTCGATGTTGACCCCTATGCAGAAAAGGCCGAGGCCTTTCGTATAAACAGCGCGCTAAAAAATGCCGATATGGATCAGGCGTTAAAAGCGCTTGCGAAAAAGACCGAGAAATCGAGCCAGAAAAAACTGATGCTGCGTGCCCCCAAGGGTTTGACCACCGATGTTTTAGTGGCAGGGCCAAGTGATACAAACACAGGTGAAACAGGTTTATACCTCGCCGCAAAAGCGGGCATGACTCGTTTGCTGGCGAAGCAGGGTCTATTATCTGGCCTGTCGGCCGAGGACTTTTTGAAGCCCATGCCCAGCGGCGGCACGGTTGCTGCTGTGTTATCCGCGCGGGGAGAGGTGGATGTTTTGATGTCCCCCGATATTTGGGGACAGAAAACAGATGATGCGGAGCGTATTTACGCAACGCTGTCGAGCGCAGATCAACAACAATCCGCCAGCACCTATGCCTTGCTGATGCAACATAAGCTGGCCGCAGAAACGCGCCAGAGATTAAAAGAAAAACTGCCCCGGCTGCAATTACCTGCCCGGCCGCCAAGCCCGCAAAAACCGAAAAAGGACTAAGATATCATGGCCTATAAACCCAGCTTTTCCGATCGTTTCTGGAAGACCGTTTCTGCCCCGTTCAAGGACGAGAAAGATCTGGCGCTTGATTTTGAATATGCCGCCATGACCAATAAGCTCTGGCGGGCCGAATATTTGTTGAAAGAAAAGGGTGTCAATATTGCGTCCAGCGATCATTTCGCGCTGCGCTGGGCAGCCAATGGTGGCCATGATGAAATGATCCGGTTGTTGATGCGCCATGGCGGTACAGATGTGAATGCCAAGAATGGCGATGCTTTGATCCGCGCAGTGACACGGGGCAAACCAGCCGTGGTAGATGTATTGCTTGAATACGGCGCGGACATTTCGCAACAGGAATTTAAGGCGCTGCATCTCGCGCATGAAAAAAACAACATTGTTGTTTTGTCACAGCTGATTTCCAGCGGGCAAGATTTACGCGCCCCTGTCGCACATTTGCGTGCAGACGCAGAAAAGCAAGATGACGGCAGTCACGCGGCGGCTGCTAGATTAAAGCTATATGGTGATTATCTCGCGCAAAAATTCAACCCCAAGCCGCCTGCAGCGGGTCGCGGGCCGGGCTTCTGATTTTACAATCAGGCGTTATTTTACTGTGGGCGTGCCGTCAAACTTTGCATGGCACAGCTATAAATATCACGTAGGTGATCCTGTGGCATGTTCAGCTTGGACAAGGTGCGCAGGGAAAAGACGATACCAAGCACATAGCGTGCTTTGACAACAGCATCTTTATCTGCAGGCACTTGGCCTTTTTCTTGTGCATTGCGGATGCAAATTGCAAAAGAATTTTCCAGGCGGGACATATATTCACGCAAAATATCTGTGATGCGTTCGTTGATGTCGGTGATGTCCAGCAAGGAATTCACCAAAAAACAACCGGGCGCTTGTGTGGGGGTGCCACATTCAGACAAAACGCCTTGCAACAGTTTTTCCAAAGCACCCAGCGGGTCTTCGGCCTGTTCCAGCTTTTTCATTTCCGGCATGACAACTTCTTCAAGGTGAAGTTTCAAAGCAGATTCAAAAACCTTTTCCTTGTCACCCAGGGCGTTGTAAACGGAGCCCAGATGCAGGCCAAGGCTGGCAGCCAGATCACGCATGGAGGTATGGTCGTATCCCTTGGCCCAGAAACTTTCCATGGCCGTATGTAGTGCCTGTTGTCGACAAAATTCGAGTTTGCGTCCCATAAACGTATTTCCTTGGTCATTCAAAATGTATTGCGATGAAAGTGACCCGTCTCGTTAAATAGGTGGACGGTTTTTTGTCCCTTTTCGGGCAGCAGCGCGCTAAAACGCGGCCACTGAGGGCCTGAATACGGTGTGCATAAGAATTATGAACCGCGCCAGAACCTCAGGCGTTATAGCGGTATCGCTGTCTGATTGCAATTATTTCGTACCAAACCGGTACTTTAGAAGAAGGTTACGGGGCTTAATAATCTTTTCATAAATTCGGGATAGACTGAACTATATACCGTACATTTTGACGATCAACGGCAGGGGCCGTTGCGGTAGGCATATAAAGTTTGTGATGATTGATACAATTAACTATTTAAATACAAACACTTATTAGATGCTGGCCCGAAAGTGGGACCGGCTTTTTTGCATTGTTGCGAACGCGAAAGCAGTATCAGGCGTTATATGCCACAGAAGTTTTTATAAAACCAAAAGGGAGATTTCAGGCGATGGGACAATATGATCCAACCTTTCAGAACGAGGCGGATAGTTACGAAACGCGTGAGCTTGCGTGGGAATTGCAGCAAGAACATCCAGATCAAATGCGTATTCGCATGTTCTTAGAAAACGCGGCGGATCTGCGTGCAGCCTTGAAACTTGCCAAACTGGAAGAGCGGGATTTGTTGAAAAAACCGGGCCTGAAGCCTTTACAACTGCAACGTCATTTGCAAACCCAGGCGGCCTTGTGACAAGGCGGAGGCTTTAACTAGCCTTTGTTATCAGGCTTTTTAGGTGCTTTGAGCTTTGGTTTATCAAGGCCGGAGCTTGGTGGATTGCGAAGTGTTTTAACCTCTGCCAATATTTCTGCGCGGAACAAGGCGAATTCACGCTCTAATTCTCGTAAGCGTTTCAATTCGGTTTCTTGTGCGCGTGCCATCTGCACCATGGCGCGTGTTTGCAGCTCCAGAAGTTCGGCGGTGAAACGGGGGTCAAGTTTTGTGCCGCCGCTTTCGCGCGCGTGAAAGTTAAAAATAGTCGCGAATTCTTCTAGGCGTTCCGGCAAGGTTTCCCCCTCCAGTACCCATGTGATCCCGCCTTCGGGTTTTTTGCGAATTTTGACCATTTCTTGCCTTTTCCTCAAAAGAAAGGCATATTAGGAAAAATGAAGAAAAGAGTCAATGCTGCAGGCTTGTGTGCCGTAGCCATAAAATAAAGGGGATTTCATGTCCAAACTCGAAAAAGACAAATCATTTCAGGCGCCGCGCGATACCAATGCGCTCTCCGCACATTTTGATGCGAACAATGGCGATTTCGATACACCGGAAGAATTCATCCGCGCCTATCTGCAGCATGACCACCGTGC
>JBGTNC010000242.1:0-3008 GCA_041743265.1 Alphaproteobacteria bacterium
CCCAAAATAGATGAAGGAACGGTATCATGAAAAACACAACCTTTTTAACGGCAGCATCACTGGCAGCACTTATGGCAGCCAGCCCCGCCCTTGTTCACGCGGCAGAAGCAAACATGTCGGGTGAAACAACAATGAAAGTGCAAGCCAATAATCCGGATACACCACCAGCAGAAACTGTCACGGAACAAGATATTCGTGAAGGCTGGAATGACACCAAGAAAGCAGCGAAAGATACATACAAAGATGTGAAAGCTGCCATTTTGGATAAAACATCCGGTGAGCCGATGAATATCGACAATAACACAACCGTACAGGTTTTGCTCGGCCAAGCCATTTACAACCAAGACAAAAAGAAAATCGCCACACTGGAAGATATTATTCTGGATGCTGACGGTACAGCCAAGATGGTTGTTGTAAAAGACCTTGGTCTTTTAGGCTTTGGTGGCAAACTGGCCGCGTTTGATTACGGCACTGTTGTTAAAACCGATGCCAAAGGCAACATTGTCACGCCGCTGAGCAAATCAGCGATTGATAGCGCTGCGGAATTTTCCTACAAGCCGGAAAAATCCAACGCCAAAATCCGCATGATCCCTGATAACGGTTATAGCGTAGCACAATTGCTGGATGGAAAATTGCGCGGCGCAGATAACAAAAGCGTTGCCGATATTGACAACATTGCCTTTAACAACGGCAAAGCCAGCATGGTCATCGCTTCTTATGGCGGTGTACTGAACATGGGCGAAGATCACGTCGCACTTGATTTCGACAGTGCCCAGTTGGTACGTGCCGATGGCAGCATTGATATGAAGCTGGATGCGAACGAAACAAAAGCATTCGAAAAACTGAAAAAAGCACCGAAGGCAGAATAAGCCAGACGTCATACTTTTCAAGCTGTCCTGCCGTCTATTTTTTAAGGACATCACAGGCAAGGCAGCCCCCCGGTAGGGAGAAGCGCCACGCGGTACTCTGACCCGCCAGCGTGGATCCCGGGAAGCCCCCCTTGAGTTTCGTCGTGGGGGGCTTCCTTTTTTTTGAGAGCATCGATAGAACGCAAAAACTTAAAGGCTGCTGTTTTTAAACGGCAGCCTTTTTCTATACGCGCAATCTTTTTAGATAAAAACTTATTCGCCCACGGCCTTGGCCACACCACAAAACATATACCCCACACCGCGCACGGTTTTAATCAGCTGCGGCTGACGCGGGTCATCGTTCAATTTTTTGCGGATACGCGCCACCTGAATATCAATGGCGCGGTCATAGGCTTCAAATTCGCCCTGACGGGTCAGTTCAAACAAATGCTCACGGCTCAGCACACGATTGGGCGCTGTTACCATGGCTTCTAAAAGACGGAATTCACCGCTGGTCAGATCTGCCGTGGCACCCGCTTCATCAAACAGCTGATATTGACGGCGATCCAGTACCCAGCCTTCAAAGCGAATGCGCTGCGCCTTGGCGAGAAGCGTATCCGGTTTATCGTTCGCAGGTGCAGGCTCTACCGCATTGGTCCGACGCAAGACGGCTTTGATACGGGCAGAAAGCTCACGCATTTCAAACGGCTTTGTCAGGTAATCATCCGCGCCCATTTCAAGGCCGACGATACGGTCTGCTGTTTCATCCTTGCCACTGACCACAATCACCGCCGCTTGGCTTTTGCCGCGAATTTGCGACAACAGGCTCAGACCGTCGTTATCGGGCAGAATCAAATCCAGCAGGATAATGTCAGGGGTTGTGGTTTCCAGCGTTGACAACAGCTCTGCGCCGCTGGAAGCGGTCAGGATTTGATATCCCTCCTGCTCCAGATAGTGGCGAATCACGACTTGCAGGTCGTGATCGTCATCTACGCTTAAAACTGTGCCTTTGTGTAACGCCATACGTCGTTCTTTATGAAAAATAAACCCTTGATATCGCCGATTTTTTTACAGATTACGCCAAATGTTACAAAACTGAAACAAATTATTTCTATCCCGTTACAGCCCTGCCGTATGCGCGCTACAGCGCAGCCCTAGACTTGAAGATGAAGACAACAACAAAGGAGCTTCATATGTTTAAACAGATAGAACTGGTACACGAAATAGGTAATTTGCGCAAGTTCGCTCTGCGCCTGACCCGCAACGTTCACGAGGCTGAAGACCTTGTGCAGTCCACCCTCCTGCGCGCATTGGAGAAGAAAGACTATTTCCAGGAAAACACCAATTTGTTCAGCTGGACGTCTAAAATCATGTTTAACCTTTTTGTCACAGGCTATCGCCGCAAAAAGAAATTCGAAAGCCAATACGATCCAGAGCCGCATATCCTGAATACATCGGTCGAAGCACCGCAGGAAATGACGACAGATCTGGCATTGGTACGCACAGCCATGAAACAACTGAGCAAAGAACACCGCGAAATGTTGGTACTGGTCTGTATCAAAGGCATGCGCTACGAAGAAGTCGCCGGCTACTTAGCAATCCCAGTGGGCACTGTACGCTCGCGTCTGTCTCGCGCCCGCAAACAACTGCAAGATTTGCTGGAATCACCCGTCGCAGAGATGGACATGCCAGCACCTGCAATCGCTGATGCCCGCCCACAAGGCGATGCATATACGAGAGCAGCCTGAGACGAACACCCATCATCGTGAAGCAGCGTCTCAACCTGCGCAAAGAGCTTCACCTGATGTCACGACAGGGCATCCCTGATACAAAACCCTCGTAACCCCTACGAACAGCCCTGAAGTAGCGAAGGCCCAGCGTTCACCCCGCTGGGCCTTCTGCTTTTAATCTACAAGTATTCACAAAGCGCAGGTCAGGCAACGCGCTTTTTCTTCGCCAGATATTCCATGACTTTGGACTTCAGGTCGATCTCAACAATCGGCTTGGGCAGGTAGGAATCCATCCCCGCCTCAATACATTTTTCTTTATCCCCGACCAACGCATGGGCCGTCATACCAATGATCGGCGTGCGGGGCAGGCTTTTTTCTGTCTCCATATGGCGTATCTGCGCGGTTGCGGTAAAGCCATCCATCTCCGGCA
>JBGTNC010000243.1:0-7154 GCA_041743265.1 Alphaproteobacteria bacterium
GGTGGCAGCATCCGGTTTTTTACCGTTCAGTTTGGTGAGTTTCTCGCCCAGCGTTTTATCATCGCATGTGGCCCAATTGGCCAATTCATCGCGGATACGGTTGGTCATCACCGATGCTGCGGCCTTGGTAAACGTCAAGCACAAGACCTGGTCGGGCTTGGCACCTTCCAACATCAAACGCAAAACGCGGTCGGTCAAAACTTTCGTCTTGCCTGTACCGGCAGAAGCCGTCACCCAAACGCTGGTATGCGGGTCAGACGCCTGACGCTGCGCGATATTCGGGTCGGGCTTGGTATTGCGGCGTTTGATGGGTGCGGCCGGTTTGGTGTTTTCGTTCGGCTTCGGGTTTTCTGTGGCCATTATTTTTGCCCTCCCTTGCCGGGTGTGGTGCCGCCGCTGCGGCGACGCGATGTTGTTTTACGCGGCTGTTTTTTGGCAGCCGTTTTGCTGACCGTACCCCATTCACCGGAGCGCGACAGATGTTCGTAGTTTTGATAGCGCGGCGCCCATTCGGGACGCGGCGTGGACAGATAAGGCGTTTTGGAATCGTTAAATGCCTTCATCAGCGCTTCAATCCCCTCGCGGGCCTCGCCCACCAGTTGTTTGACATCGCCCCTAACGTCTGTGACTTCCGCCGCAGGCCTGCCACCGGATAATTTCCAGTATTGCATCTGCCCGACATCATTCGCATCAATACCCTCGAAGCCGCCCGTGAAGGCAATCAAAGCCTCCAGCGTCAACTGTGGGGAGAAACCCATAGCCACGGCCTTTTGCAGCGGTACGGAGCCTGTTTTGTAATCGATAATCGCCAATTTATCATCGGCATCGCGGTCGATACGATCGGCAATGGCGGTGAGTGTAAAGACTTCGCCGTTGCCCAAATCAATTTCCAGCTTGCCTTGTACCTCGGCACCCACGGTGCGGGTCAGCTCGCGCCGCTCTGTTTCGAATTTCACGAACCATTTGGCAATACGTTCAAACCGTGGCCACCAGAACGACTGGACGGTCGGGTTGTTCATCCGCTCTTTAAATGTTTCTTCGCCGATTTTCAGCAATTCTTCCACGGCATTTTCCGGCATTTTATCTGGATATTTTTTGACGAATTCATCCAGCGCATCGTGTGTGAAAATTCCTTTTTCGGAAACGCTCGGGCTTGCATCCAGCGGGTCACGCGGGCGGATTTTCAAAACGTATTTCGCATAGACGGTATAAGGGTCGCGCATCAAAGCCTCGACCGCAGTTACCGGCAGCTTTTTGGGCCGCGCCGATACAGGCGGCGTGGGGGCTGGCGGGTCAATCGGTGTCACTTCGGCAGGCGTGTGCATGGCGACGTGAATATCGCGCAGCTGATCACGGCTTTCGATCGCAGTTTCAAGCCCCGCGCCCTTCAACACCATCATCAGGCGCGTCAGGAAAGGGGATGATACAGTGGGCGCATCCCCGCTGCGTACAGCGCGGGAGAGCAAAACGTTGGGGTTCGATGCCAGTTGCACGAATTGGTGTGCCGACTGGCCAATAGATTCTTCGGGCGCGCGCAGTTTGAGCTGGCGGATCATATCGGGTGAGAGCCACGGATTTTCCGCAGGGCGGCGCGGCCAGCTTTCATCGTTGATGCCACCGATAATCACCACATCGGTCTTGGTCAAGGCGGCCTGTTCTGGCGTTACGATCTTCAAGACGGGATGCGGGCGTACAGTAGGCTGTACGGTTACATCGCGCATCAAGCCGTGCAGCACATCCACGTAATCGCGACCTGTAACGGCGGGTAAATATTTGGCAGCGTCACGCAATTGCGTCAGGAAGCGCGATGCTTTCACGCCATCATCGCCGCGCCAAATGCGATCTGCACCTTTTGCCTTACCGTCAGCGGCCAGCGCTTCGGTGAAATTGATATGCGCATCTAGATATTCAATGAACGGCACAGGTTTGTTGCCCGCCACCAGATCAAAAAACGGCTTGCCTGCTGTATCAAGGCGCGTCACGAAATCTTCCAGCGCGGCTTGTTCGGCGGCCAGTTCTTCTTTTGATTGTTTTTGGTCAGGTCTGCGCGATTTGCGGTTGAAGGCGGCGGTCAAAACACCGCGAATACCATCTGCACCAGGCCCTGGACGGGGGCCGTGCAACACCATGTCTTCCAGCGTTGCCAGTTTTTCGCGGAACGCGGCTTTGCTTTCACCCAGTGTGGCCAGCGGGTGCTTCAAGGCTTCCAAGAGCGGCACAGGGGCCCATTCTTCGGTACCCATGTGCGCAGCTGCCAGTAAAAAGATACCGGCTGACGTATCGGCAAGCGAAACGCCCGCGCTGTCTTGTACATCAATATCCCAATATTTCAGGCGTGCGGATACACGGCGGGCGAGGGAACGATCTGCTGTTACCAGCATGGCGCTGCGGCCTGGTACTTCGAGTGTTTCGCGCATTTTCAGCGCAATCACACTGGCTTCTTCCTGTGGGGAGCCGGACGTGACCAGATCCATGCCGCCCAAGGCGCGCGGATCAATCACGTTATCGTCATTGGCGAATTTATCCATCAGGTTCGCGGCGGCTTTTTTGGAAACGCGCTTGGCTTTCAGATTGCTCCAGCCCTCCGCCGTGCCTGCGGGGCGCATGGCTTCGCGCAGCAGCTTCTGGCGTTCGCGGTTGGTAATTTCGGGGTTATTGGCGCGCGCATGGGCTGCGACCTTCACAGGCGCCTCGAGGTTTTTAACCGTTTTACGGTCTACGCCGATCGCATTCAAAATTTGTTTGAAACCGTATTGTGGATGCACAGGCGTCAACACATCCCAGCTTTGCTGGTCGAGCGCCATATCCACACCCGGCAGCACAATCGTACCATCCGGCATAGATGCCACAGCTTTCAGCAAGCTGATGGTGGCGGGGTCTGTTGTTGTAAAGCCCGCCGCAATAATCGGCTTTTTCGGCGGGTGTGACTGCCAATGCGCGGATTGGATCTGGATCAGCGCATTTCGATGTTCTTCCGGATCAACCTGCCCCATTTCTTGCAGTTTTTTGGGCCATGCGTCCGTAATGATGTGCAAAAATTCAGCCGTGCGGTTCCACTGGGTTTTAAACTCAGGCGGCACGAGACGGTCGATATCTTTTAGTTCAATATTATTGGCCTGTAGTTCATCCAGAAAATTGCCAAGCTCGCCGCCCAGCTTCACGGCTTTTTGCATGGAACTTGCCATGCCCGAAATTTTCATGATCTCGCCTGCCAAAATCAGCTGGCGTTCCAGCCGCGATACGGGCGGGGGAATATCCATGAGTGCTTGAGACAACACTTGATTGTCCGACACACGCAAGGACAGATAACCATCGTCAATATCACCCGGTGCATCAATGCGTGGCAAAATGCCGGACTTGCCGCCCAGCTGTTCCATGAAGGCTTGGCGCAATTGAAAACCGGTTTCGCGGTTGGGCACCAAAATGGTGACATCTGATAATTTTAAAGGATCATCGCCAAAACGGGCGAGCACGCCGCCGGCAAACGTATCAAGGAAGGATTGGTCGGGGGATACCGTATAAACCTTGCCACCGGATTTAGCCGGCGGGGTTACCTGAGTATTTTTAGACGTATCATCAGCCATCGTGTCCACGTTCCTTCCGTGCCGGTTATAACCGCCGGTTTTGTTCAAAACCGGATGTCCAGACGAATCTCGTTACCACATTGTAGATGGACATAACTACAACGGATCGCCGCCGGAAGTACACCGCAAATCGGGTTTGCGTACACACACTTAAAGTTCAATTTTCTTGCTTTTGATTTTCGTATTGCAGCCTACGATATTCATATGAAAAGTCAAGATGTTGTGACGGCGTTTGGTCCTATTTTTATTAACCCTATTCCGGCCCTGCTGGCTTGCCGCTGCGGCTTGCACGGGATATGTTCTTATATCTAATGTGCAATCGCCCCATCGTGGCCCTTGCCCCTTGAAACAACTCGCGGTTTTTATTATGACAACACCATCGCGCCCCCTGTCGCCTCACCTGCAGATTTATCGCTGGCAGCTGACAATGTTTCTTTCCATATTGCACAGAGCGACCGGTTTCGGCCTCGCGCTGGGTGCTTTGCTCATTTGCTGGTGGCTGACCGCCGCCATGCTGGGGGCAGATTCGTTTCAGCAGTTTCATGATTTCACCGGCAGCCTGATCGGCAAGGTCATGCTGGCTGGCTGGTTATACGCACTGGTCTTTCATTTCATGAACGGCATTCGCCATCTGGTTTGGGATACAGGCCGCTGGCTGACGCTGGGCGGTGCTTACGCCAGCGGGTATTTCGTTTTCTTCGGGTCCATTCTGGGCACCGCCGCCATCTGGTTTATGGCAGGAGCATAACATGACAGCAGATCACAAGCCCTCCCTTCGCTCCGACCTTGGCCGCGCACGCGGTCTTGGCAGTGCCAAAGACGGTACACATCATTGGTGGATGCAGCGCGTTTCCGCCATTGCCATGATCCCGCCGATTTTTTACTTCCTGTATAACATCGACCATGTGGTCAGCAGCGATTACGTGGGTTTCGTCAACTGGATGACGCAGCCCCTGCCTGCGCTTGCCATGTTGTTGTTTGTGGTCACTTCTTTTTACCACGCAGCCCTTGGCATTCAGGTCATCATCGAAGATTACATTCACAGTGAAGGCAAAAAATTCTTTTTCCTTTTGCTCAACAAACTGTTTTTCTTTTTCCTCTCCTTCGCCACGGCTTATGCCGTTGTGCGTCTTAACTTCGGATTCTAAACATGCAACAGACTTATCCCATCATTGAACATGAATACGATGTCGTGGTTGTCGGCGCCGGCGGTGCGGGTTTACGCGCCACCTTCGGCATGGCTGAAAAAGGCCTGAAAACAGCCTGTATCACCAAAGTATTCCCAACACGCAGCCACACCGTTGCAGCACAGGGCGGTATTTCCGCAGCTCTTGGCAATGCTGGTGAAGATGACTGGCGCTGGCATATGTACGATACCGTCAAGGGATCGGACTGGTTGGGCGACCAAGACGCGATTGAATATATGTGCCGCGAAGCCATTCCTGCGGTATTAGAGCTGGAGCATTACGGCCTGCCTTTCAGCCGCACGGCAGAGGGTAAAATTTACCAACGCGCCTTTGGTGGCATGACCACGCATTTTGGTGAAGGCACCGCACGCCGCACCTGTGCAGCCGCTGACCGCACGGGCCATGCCATGCTGCACACGCTGTATCAGCAAAGCCTGAAGCACAAAGCCGAATTTTTTATTGAATACTTCGCCCTTGATCTGATCATGGACGATGAAGGCGTATGCCGTGGCGTGATGGCCTGGAATTTGGCCGATGGTACCATCCACCGTTTCCGCGCACATAAAGTTGTGCTGGCAACGGGCGGTTATGGCCGCGCTTATTTCTCCTGCACCTCTGCCCATACTTGCACAGGTGATGGCAATGCGATGGTCTTGCGTGCCGGTTTGCCGCTGCAAGATATGGAGTTCATTCAATTCCACCCAACCGGCATTTACGGCGCGGGCTGCCTGATTACCGAGGGCGTGCGCGGTGAAGGCGGGTATTTGACCAATTCCGAAGGGGAGCGTTTCATGGAACGCTACGCACCTTCTGCCAAAGATCTGGCCTCACGCGATGTCGTGTCACGCTCCATGACCATCGAAATCCGCGAAGGCCGCGGCGTGGGCGAAGCCAAAGACCATATCCACCTGCATCTGGAGCATCTGGACCCCAATATCATCAAAGAACGTTTGCCCGGCATTGCCGAAACATCCAAAATTTTCGCAAACGTGGATGTGACCAAAGAACCGATCCCCGTTTTGCCGACTGTGCATTACAACATGGGTGGTATCCCCACAAACGTGCATACCGAAGTGGTCAATCCATCCAAGGATGATCCCGACCGTATCGTACAGGGCCTGATGGCTGTGGGCGAAGCGGCTTGCGTATCTGTGCATGGCGCGAACCGTTTGGGTTCCAACTCTTTGCTCGACCTCGTCGTCTTTGGTCGGGCCGCCGCCAACCGTGCCGCAGAGACCGTCACCAAAGGTGCATCACACAAACGCCTGCCGGCCGATGCTGGCAACCGCGCGCTTGAACGCCTTGACCGTTTGCGCAATGCTAAAGGCAGCATGCGCACGTCGGAGCTTCGCTTGCAGATGCAAAAAACAATGCAAAACCATTGCGCCGTTTTCCGCACCGCCGATATTTTGCAAGAAGGCGTCGAGAAAATGTCGAAAATCTTCGACAGCCGTCTGGATGTGAATGTGGCGGATCGTTCCATGATCTGGAACTCGGATCTTGTGGAAACACTGGAGATGGACAACCTGATGCATCAAGCGGTCGCCTCCATCGTATCTGCCGAGAACCGCAAAGAGTCACGCGGCGCGCACGCACGGGAAGATTTCCCCGACCGTGACGACAAGGAATGGATGAAACACACTGTCATCACCGTGGATGACAACGGCAAAACCAACATCGGCTATCGTCCTGTGCATTTGCGCACCCTGACGAACGAAGTCGAAGTCGTCGCGCCCAAAGCACGCGTATATTAATCAGGGAGATTAAGACACCATGGCTAAATTCGCACTGCCCAAAAACTCCCGCCGCGTTGAAGGCACAAAACATCCGGCCCCGACGGAGGCCAAAAAGCCCCGCACGTTCCGCGTGTATCGCTGGAACCCTGATGACGGTAAAAACCCGCAAATTGACAGCTATGAAATTGATCTGGCCAAATGCGGGCCGATGGTGCTGGACGCGCTCATCCACATCAAAGACAACGTGGACCCGACGCTGACCTTCCGCCGTTCCTGCCGCGAAGGTGTTTGTGGCTCTTGCGCCATGAATATTGACGGCACCAATACACTGGCCTGCACCAAGGCAATTGACGATGTATCGGGTGATGTGAAAATCAACCCACTGCCGCACATGCCTGTCATGAAAGATCTGGTACCTGACCTCAACCACGTCTATGCACAATACGCAACGATCGAGCCGTGGCTGAAAACAGAAAGCCCACCGCCCGCACGTGAACGGCCCCAGTCACACGACGATGCCAATCACCTGAACGGCGAAGACGGACATGGCCCGGCCGCTTGCATTTTGTGCTTCTGCTGCTCGACTTCCTGCCCCAGCTATTGGTGGAACGGAGACCGTTTCTTGGGCCCCGCTATTTTGCTGCAAG
>JBGTNC010000244.1:0-6002 GCA_041743265.1 Alphaproteobacteria bacterium
AGAGATAGTCCGCAGGCAGCGGCGGCAAATTCAGGCGCGATAAGTCAGGATTAATAAGCTCTAGAATTTCTTGCGGAATACCCGGGTGCAAGGTTGTCTTTTTATCGGCATTCTTTATGGCCTCAAAAGCATTATCTATGAGTTTGTAAATGTCCATGTGATGCTCCGTTATGGGGCGGCTGTGCTGTTAAATGTAGGGATGAAAAGGGGCAATAGCTTGGCGCTGCCGGTCTGGCTGAGGTGATTGTCGTCGGTATAAAGCGGCACGCCGTTTTCGGAGCCGGCACACTGGCCGTTTTTACAAAGGTATGGCACGGGGTCTAGCAATTGAACGCCGCAATCTGCCCGCGCTTCTTGCAAGATGCTTTGCACGATTTCTTGGCGCTGCGTGTAATCGCTTTGCAGCAGGTTGATATCTGATGTTTCACCTTGAAACATTAATTGCCGTGATAAAACGCGCGGCACATCAATGCCAATTTCTGGTACAGGCTGCAGGACGAAAACGGGGCGGCCTTTTTCGGCCATCGCGCAGAGACTGCCCTTTAGGCGTTCCTTATATACGTTCACGGATTCATCATATGTGTCATAGCTGTCTGACGCTGCATCTGTATAGCGCAAGCCGATGTGCAGGTCTGGATGTTCGTTAAAGCCGTGCAGGTACATGGAATAGCGGAAGACAATAAAAAGTGGAATATGCAGGGGGATTGCATCGATCTCGTCAGAAACAAAGTCATTGAATTCGGGGCAATGGCGGCTGTGTTTTTTTGCTTCAAGATAGGCGTTTGAAAAAGGCGGGCAGGTCATATGGTATAAACGGCCGCGCGCGCCTTGTGCTGCTTTTTCTATCGTTGTGAATACGGGGCCGGAGTGACTATCGCCCCAAACGATGAAGGCGGGCGGGTCTTGCTGGCAATCGTGGGCAGCAAATACTTTCAGGCCCGCAGCACATTGTTTCGGACGGCCTTTTTTGCTTTGGCTGACTTCTGCTTCAATGGCGCGCACTTCAGCGCGGACACGCTCAGGCAAGCCTTTTTGTTTATCGACCGCAAAGCCGCAGAGCAAGACAACAGATACAGCAGCCAAACCCCATGACGTGGCCAATCGCGGATGTGTACGAAAGGTTTTCAATCGGCGCAGCGGTGTTTCTACAAGATAGAAAGAGGCCGCCCCCAACGCGACGGAGGCACATAGCCCAAAGGCATCTGCCGTGGGCGATAGCTCCAACCCTGCGTGGCGGAGCGCCACCATCACGGGCCAATGCCAAAGGTAGATGGAATAGGACCATATCCCCATTTTTTGCAAGACGGTGGTATCCAGCAGGGTCGTGCGCGGCAGGCGCGCAAAGATAATCAGCGCAGTGCCGAATACAGGAACGAAGGCGGCATAACCAGGCCAAAGGGTATCTGTACTGAATAGTGTAATGCTCAAGAATACCAGTATGTATCCGGCAAAGGCTGTCAGCGTAGCGGTGCTTTTTTGCAGTGTATATTTTTCGGCCAGCAGAAAAACAATCCCGCCTGCCAGCAACTCCCAAATGCGTGTGGGCAGCAGGTAGAAGGCAAAGGCAGATTCAAACGGTGTGATGAAAGCGCTGAGCAAGAATGAGGCGAGCGAAATACCTGCAAGCGTTAAGCCAATGCGTTTGAAACGATCACGGATATTGGCTGCTTTCCGGCATAGAAACAGGACGATCAGGGGATAGAGCAGATAGAATTGCCATTCGAGAGACAATGACCAACTATGCAGCAGCCATTTATCTTGCGAGAAGGTGTCAAAATATCCATCCTCATTCTTAAAAATAAAGTTGGAAATAAAACCAAGGGCGCTTGCGGCGTGACGGCCCAGTTGTTTGTAATCCGCAGGTGGAATCCAGAACCATCCGGCTACCAGCAAGACAGCGCATAAAACGGCCAGTGCTGGAATAATACGTTTCGCGCGTGAGAGGTAGAAAGAGGACAGGCTGAAACTTTGTTGCGCCATGCCTTTCAAGATGATGCCTGTCATCAAAAATCCGGAGATGACAAAAAAGACATCAACGCCCACAAAGCCACCTTTGAAACCGGGCAGACCGAAATGGTAGAACATGACGGCAAGCACGGCCACGGCACGCAGGCCGTTTATATCTTTTCTGAATTCCATGCCAGAAGATGTACCAGAATATGGGGGTATGGGAAAGTCTATCGGTACGTATTTATACATAAAAATGCCTACTGATTACGGCTTTAACCACTCTACAAAAGCCGATACCCTTGGTGAGTGCTGTGTTTTTATTTCAGATGAAGGTGGGCCCCATGCCGCATGTGCGGGATAGCCGTATTTTTGATCTTCCCCAACGCGAGATCTACGCGTTGCTGATGGATATCGAGGCTTATCCTGCGTTCATTCCTTTTGTGCGGCAGGTCAAGATTGTTTCGCAGGTCAAAAACAAGGAAACGGTTGCGGATATTCGCATCGGCTCGGCAGGGCTCGATTTCTCTTATCGCTGCCGTATAGAAGAAAGCCTGTATGACCGCATCACGGTGAAGAACGTGAGCGGGCCATTTGCTTACCTGCATTGTGAAATGATATTGAAGCCCGTATCTGCGCGCCGTACGGAAGTGACGTATATTTTTGAATCACAATTTCGATCGCGCCTGATGAATCGTTTGGCGGACCCGATCTTTAACGTCGTGTTGAAAAAAACGCTGGGTGATGTGGCGCGGTTTTTACGCCGCCGGCGGTAGCGGACGTTGCAGGCGCAACGGGTGTTTTTCCGGCAAGCTCTGGCATTTGGCTTGCAACTGTTGACGGATGCGATCCCAGTCTTTTCCGGTCAGGATGATTTTTTTGCCATCCACTATCATCGGGCCGTTTTCAAGCGGTGGCAGCAAAACGCGCGCGCCCAGATAAAACACATCGGACGTGACGGGCGCAGCAAGCGTGATTTTTGCCAGTTGTTTGAACGTGGCGTCATTCAGCGGCTTTTTGGCCAGTGGGCTGAATGTTTGGGCGAGTGATTTTAACTGCTTCTCATCCCGCGTGTGTTGGCGTGCGTAATCTTTGGCAACGGCAATGGTTTGTTGCGGCGTCAGGCTGACAAATTTCGATGTCTTGCTGTCGATCAGGATCTTATCTGCGGTAAATGTTGTCAGATGCGATGTCACGCCGGCCTGCATAAAAATCACCGCACGCTTCCAGGCACAGAAATCAACATCTGTCTTGCGATGTTCGTAGCGTTGTAAATGACGCAGCAGGGCATAGGCATCGGCCGTATTTTCTCCCAGCGTACCATGTGCATTGGTGGAAAGGGCGTGTCCGGTTTCGTGATCGAAGGTGCCGGTATCGTCTATTTGCTTGTCGGACGGGTCATAGAGTGTGTGTTTATCCGTATGAAACACAACGGTCAGAATTTCGTTTTTGCTATCCAGCGGAATAGGTTGAAAAAAAGAAGTTTTGGAACGCTTTGCGATTTTGACGTTTTTGGCGATGTCTTCCTGTGCCTCGTCATCGTCTTCCAGTTTTTTAAAAACGGGCGCGAGAGCAATATACTGGTCATTGGCGGCGTTGATGAATAGGCCGTTCTTTTTCAGCTCCGGATGATCTTTCATCGCCCGGCGGGCAGCTTTTTGAAAGTCAAACCGCAGAGGAGAGCCTTCAGGTATGGGGCGGGCCGGACGCTTGCGCAATGTGGTAACTTTCTTTCATGAATGATCTATAAAAGGATTGTTACAGAATGAGGGGCGGATGAAAAGGGTTCAAAAGTTGCTTAAACCGGAATTTAGGGGTGAATTTTAACTATTGTGGCTATTGTGCGCATTATGGTATTCTAAAGTCCGATTTATAGACGAGAGGATAGTACAGTGACATTGATAGCCATTGGCGGCGCCGAAGACAAACAGGGCGACATGACGGTGCTTAAACGTGTTTTGCAAGAAGCAAAGGGCACGGCATCACAGGTTGTAGTTGTGACCACGGCGACAGAAGATCCGGCCGGTGCAAAAACACGGTACGAAGACGCCTTCGGTAAACTGGGTGTGATGCCTGTTGTCTTGCATATTGATAGCCGTACAGCCGCGAATGACAAAGCAACCGTGCAGCAATTACAAAACGCTGATGTTGTTTTCTTCTCCGGTGGTGACCAACTGCGCCTGACCAGTTTTCTGGCGGGCACGCAAAGTATGGACGCTGTGCAAGAAAAATATACAGCGGGCAATCTGGTTGTCGCTGGCACTAGCGCGGGTGCTGCGGCGGCTTCCAGTCTGATGATTTATGGCGGCGACCCCGCAAAAGCCATGCAAAAAGGCGAGATTAGTATCAGCGCCGGTTTTTCTTTTGCCGCGCAAACTGTCATGGACACACACTTTAGCGAACGTGACAGATTGCCACGTCTGTTTAACGCTGTTGCTGCCAACCCATCCATTACCGGTATCGGCCTTGATGAAGATACAGCGGTTGTATTGAAAGCCAATGGCGTGTTGGAAGTTGTGGGCAGCGGTACTGTGACTTTTGTTGAAGGACGGCATATCACGCAGTCAAACCTGACGGATATTTCAACGGGAGATGTGATGAAAGTCGAAGGTATCATCACGCATCGTCTGTCAGCGGGCGAGCGGTATGATTTGCGCCAGCACAAGCCTGTTGCTGGTTTCCCTTATTAATCATGACAGCTATTATTGTTTACGTGACCGTCGGGTCTGCGGCAGAGGCACAGAAAATAGCCGATGCTGTGGTCGCTGACCGTTTGGCAGCTTGCGCCAATATTTTGCCGAGCATGCAATCGGTGTATCACTGGGAGGGGAAAATAGAAACAGCGGAGGAAACCGTTGTTTTGTTTAAAACGCGTGAAACGCTTTTTCCGGCGCTTGAATCCTGTGTGCGTGAAATGCACAGTTACAAAACGCCATGTATTATTGCCTGGCCGATAAGCCAAGCGCATGCGCCGTATCTGGATTGGATATTGGCCGAAACCAAACCCTGAATGATATTGTTTTGATTAAGGCTTGCTGGTGGGTGTGACGCCTGCCAGACGTTTTTTCTGACGTTCGCCAAGCTTTTGTTGGCCCAGTGCCATGTAGTGGCGCATCGTGTCCAACTCGCTTTCCAGATGGACATCGTTTGCAACATCTTGGAACGCGCGGGAATTGAATACAGCTTTGTTGGTAAGGGATGCATTCATGATATTGCGCACCATGATGATCGGGTTGCGCGGGGTCACCATTTTCATGGTTATGTCAGACATCACCTGACGATTGAAATCTGCTGCATGTGCGAAATGGCGTGACAGTTTATGCACGGCCTTTTGCTTGGTCGGTGTCACGTAAACTTTGGACCCGTCTTCGGGTACTTTGAATTTGAAAGTAGGGTTTGCAATCATGTCATAGATTTTGCGGCCCATGTTGAAGGCGCCTGTGCCGAGAATAATAAAAGCTGCCAGTGTGATCGGACCCATTTTAAACCCCTTAATTAAATACTCTTTGGCCGTACGACCGTATCCCTTATGCCTAAGATATTAACTTTAAATTAACATAATGTCAACACTTTCTTAGGGAAACACTGAATACGCCAAATTAAAAGCCCCGGCAAGGGGCTTTTAATTTTCTCATTTATATCAGTGATTTAATTAAATCTACCGGAATAAGCTAAAAACGAGTCCGCAGTCGCGTGAAACAACAGCTTCGTTATATTGAGGAGCGGTATCTGAAGTAAAACAACTGCTCATGACACCATAAGCGTAAACATAGCCAGAGTGGGGCAGGCCATCATCTATTTTGCGGTCTAATTGTGCCGCCATATGTGGCGTCATAGGTTGTTGGCCTGCTGTGCTGAGTGCTGTGGTGCCGCTGATAAATGGGTCTCTCACCATAGCAACAACTAAACCTTGCGGGCCGGAAAGGGCAGATGCCCCGCCGCCGCCGCCGCCGCCGCCATTACCGTTGTTACCGCCGCCAAGGCCACAGCCCGCGCCGTTACCGGGGCCGTTACCACCGCCCGGACAACCTGGGCCGCCAAAACCGCCGCCATTG
>JBGTNC010000245.1:0-7742 GCA_041743265.1 Alphaproteobacteria bacterium
TGAAAAGCTTCAAGCACCTTGAGAGATGCAATGTTGGGATCAGGGGATAACGACAGGCTTAACCGAGATTAAAAATTCAGACTTATCTATTTTCCCGTCAGAAAGTAATTTTTGTGAATAACGCATACACAGCAAAGAATGTCCTCCTTGGGTTAGTCGTTGTTTTTTTAACAGTCCTTTCTCCCCCTTCATTCGCGGACACCTTTCAACGTGTTGGCGTTTTAAAGTGTGATGCCCAGAATAATTCATTTATCGTCAGGTTTGGCGTTCTCTTTAACGATGACACGCTAGAAAAGGTTGAGCTATCTGACACGACAGCTGACGTATTGCAAGATTGGCAATTGATGACCATCGCGCCACAATCGCGCTGTAAATTGGCGGATGGACAAACCATTTCCCTAGCCCTCAAAAACGGGCAAGCCTTTGCACACGGCGCAGGCGGCGGAGACCCCGATGCCGCATTCACGCTCAAGATAAACGAGAAAACAATTTACTTTCGGAAACCCTTCTATGACGGCTATGGCGCCGGCAGATACGCCCTTCATAGCCTCACCTACAAACAGCACACCTTAAGCGAATGCTCCACACATAGCGCCGAGACCAAGGAATGCCTCGCCCGGGGGAGCCGGCGGATGTTTTGCGTAACCCAGGACAAAAAGGCAAAGAATGTGACATGCACCAATGCATCTGCCCGACTGCAGGGAAACACCCTCTCGAAAGAGGAGGTGTCGGAGCAAGAGAAAGAAGAAAAAAGAATCAAATTTAAAAACAACCTTTCTCCTTTCTGCAAAGACGTGCGCCGCCACCTGAGAATTCACCGCAACGGGAACGCCGCCTACAAGTACCTAGGGAAAACCCCAAGCGGTCACCTATCCGCACTTGATATCGACATAAACAACGATGGAAAGATTGATAAGGTTTTCAGGATTGGCGGCGGCTCATCCGACTGTATAAGCTGCGGCAACCATTCCTTTGACGGCAGTTATCTTGTTCTTTTTACAAAGAATCCAGAAGCCGCCGCGCCGTTTCTTGATTTGATCAAGAGCCCCGAATACACGATAAACACCGAAACTGACATTCATGATAACCCGCAATCAGAGGCCCATTTTATAAGCCTGGGACTGGCGGGATCTTCCGTCAACTATGTTTACAACATGCCTTTTTCGTACAAAGATAGAAATTATATCTACACCTTTGAAACCAACGTGGAAAAAATACCCTCGGCAAGTATCAGCGAGATGACACCCAGCGACCAAATCAAAACGGTTTGTACGTTTCCTTGATGCGAGAGAAAGCCCATATATGTACACAAGTATTAAAATACCATCGCCCCGTTACAAGATTTTCTTGCCGTTTCTATTATGCGCCCTACTCTTCCCGCAGGTCTCCCCAGCTGCTGAAAACACGCTCAAAGAAGTGATTTCGTCTTTTCCGCCGGAAATGTTATTCGAAGGAAACCCCATAGACCCCACCTGCGTTTATGCCGCATTCAGCAACAAACGCGATGGCGGCATAGACCTTAAAAGCAGCTGTGACGAGATTAAGCGCTTACAAGCCACCGATGAGGGAACCGCTGTTACACAAAGCGATTTACGCGTACGCCCCAATAACACGCTTGGCTATGATTACGATCTTGGCAATGGCACGCACGGATACTTTTTTTACCAATATATCGGCAAGACAGCTGAGGGGCTTGTTTTAAACACATCCTACGGCTCAGGCGGATCCGGCAGCAATAGCGACCTCGGTGTTTATGCCCGCGTGGGTGATGCGCTGCGCAAAATTCGCCACATCGCTGGTGGCGATCGCTGTCTAGGCGGCGTCATTGAAGCCAGAATTGAAGGCACGCAGTTGTTATATTCACACTACGTTACACCTTTGGGGCTATACAAAAAATATATGCCCGATGCCGATTATCGACGTGACTTGCCCAATGGGGCCATAAACTGCGCGGCCACCATTCGCATGAAAGATAACGACACAGAAAGCGTTGAGCTTATTAATGACGCACTTACAACTGACTGCTTCAAGGCTGAAAATATGGCAAAGTTTATATTGAAAAAGACGCTGTCCGATAGAGAGGCAAAAGACTTCATTCAAGAATTTGCCAAAACCTGCCCACTTCCCGCGAAGAGATAAGCTGGCAATAACAGCTGCAAAAAGCTTATCGCACAAGAAATTTCTGGCACTGGGCGCTGCGGGTCGGTAGTCTTTGGGTGAAGGTTCATTCCCACACTCTATCAAAGGTATATTTTGCGTTATCGTCCTGAAATAGATGGCCTGCGGGCATTGGCGGTGATACCCGTTATCTTGTTTCATGCAGGCTTTGGGCTGTTCAGCGGCGGGTTTGCGGGTGTTGACATTTTTTTTGTCATCAGCGGATACCTGATCACAGGCATTTTGCTGAAAAATCTGCAAGCGGACAGCTTCAGCCTGACACATTTTTATGAACGCCGCATGCGGCGTATTTTACCGGCCTTGTTTTTCATCACGGCGGCCACCATCCCTTTTGCGTGGATGTGGCTGACCCCGCGCGACCTGAAAGATTTTGCCGAGAGTTTGGTGGCGGTTGCTGGCTTTTCATCCAATATTTTGTTCTGGATGGAAACAGGATATTTCGAAACTGAATCTGCCCTCAAACCCCTGCTGCATACATGGAGTTTAGCGGTCGAGGAGCAATATTATATTTTATTCCCGCTGTTTTTAATGCTGACATGGCGGCACGCACCGCGCGCCATCTTTAAACTGCTGGTGACACTATTTGCCTTAAGCCTTGGCACCGCCATCTTGCTGCCGGTTTTAACAAGTGACCCGCAGATTGATAGCGCGAATTTCTTTTTACTGCCCACACGCGGCTGGGAAATTCTGGCGGGTGGGTTGATTGCTTTTTATACCCGCAATATTCAAACCGCCCCCCTTCGCCCCTCCATTGCGCAGGCCGCAAGCCTTGCAGGGCTTCTGTTGATTGCGCTGTCAGTTTTCTGGCTGGACTCCGCAGCACGTTTTCCGGGGCTGCCCGCATTATTGCCTGTAGGTGGCGCTTGTTTAGTTATCCTGTATGCGCATGAAGGCACATGGGCGCAATGGCTGCTACGTCAACGCGTCTTGGTTGGTATGGGGTTGATCAGCTATAGCGCGTATCTGTGGCATCATCCGCTTTTCGCCCTTGTTAAATACCGTAGCCTGACAATGCCCAGCCCTGAAATGATGATTGCGCTTTGTTTGGCAACCATCCCGCTTGCTTACCTCAGCTGGCGTTTTATTGAACAGCCTTTCCGCGATAAAAATATCATAAAAAGATCCACCGTTTTCATGTTCGGCGGCTTGGGAATTTTCGCGCTACTATGCATCGGCCTTGGTTACCTTTTGCTGGATAGCAGTAAATACAGCGCCCGCGCTGGTGATACGGGGCCGCAAACCGTGATGTTACTTGGGGATTCACACGCGCAGCATTTAACATTGGGCCTGCGCGTCAAACTGGGCACACGCATTGGCAATTATGTATCCCACGGCTGTATTCCATTTTATAACGTGGATAGATATGACAGCCGCTACACACCGGGTGAATGTAGCCAGAAAACAAATGCACAATTGGAAAAATTTGAACAAAGCAAAACCCTGCGCACGATTGTTTTATCAACCATGGGGCCCGTTTATCTGGACAATACAGCCTTCAACAACAAACATCCGGCCCGCGTCCACGGCCAGCATGTGGTTTTGACAACAGACCCCAGCATCACAGACCCTTGGCAGGTTTTTGAAACGGGCATGCGCGATACTTTGCGCCGCTTGAGCGCGCTGCCGGATAAAAAGATTATTTTTGTACTAGATGTGCCGGAGCTGGGCATTGACACCCGCGAATGCGCAACCCCATTACGGACAGTACAGATTCTGGCGACAGATTTTGGCACGGGTGGCTGGCACTATAAT
This sequence comes from Alphaproteobacteria bacterium, assembly GCA_041743265.1. Taxonomy (GTDB): domain Bacteria; phylum Pseudomonadota; class Alphaproteobacteria; order Micavibrionales; family UBA2020; genus UBA2020. The sequence goes on from JBGTNC010000245.1 coordinate 3,931, forward strand.
AACTGCGTCGTGCCGCGCGAAGCCTTTGATGCACGGGTTGCGCGGTTTCATAGCCTTGTGCGGCACGTTTTGGCAGAATTCCCTGATGTGATCCTTTTTGATCCAACCAATCTTTTCTGCGATGACACGCAATGCTATGGCGCGATTGACGATCAACGCCTGTACCGCGACGCCGACCACTTGTCGGAATTCGGCTCCCTTTACCTCGCCCAAACGCTGGCCCCCGTGATCTTGCAAACATTACCCTAGTTTTTGGGTGACATTTGCCCCCGCCTGCTCTATAAAAAACTGCAATCAAGTGTGAGTCGGTCCGGTATTCAAAAGAGGTTGCATCATGACGAAAACATCCCCCAAAAAATCTGCAAAAACAAAGACACAGAAGCCTGCACGCAAAGCTGGCAAACTGTCCAAATCCAAAATCACCGCGCATCCGCGCAGCAAGATTTTGCAAGAAGGTCTGACGTTTGATGATGTTTTGTTGCTGCCGGGTGCTTCCGACATTCAGCCGCTGGATGCCGATACCTCCACCAAAATTACCGCCGACATTCCGCTGAACATTCCGCTGCTCTCCGCCGCCATGGATACGGTCACCGAAAGCGGTACCGCGATTGCACTGGCGCAGGCAGGCGGCATGGGTGTAATCCACCGCAATCTTGACATTGACCATCAAGCCGAAGAAGTACGCCGCGTGAAGCGTTATGAATCTGGCGTTGTTATCAACCCCATCACCATTCGCCCCGACGCCACACTGGCAGAAGCACTGGAACTGATGCGCCATTTCAGAATTTCTGGCGTACCCGTCACGCAGGCCAATGGCAAGCTGGTGGGCATCTTGACCAACCGCGATGTACGTTTTGCCAAAAACCCGCGCCAGAAAGTCAGCGAGTTGATGACATCAGAAGGCCTCATCAAGGTTTATAACAAAGCCGATAAAGAAAAAGCCAAAAGCCTGCTGCACAAACACCGCATTGAAAAACTGCTGGTGGTGGATAACCAAGAGCGTTGCATTGGCCTGATTACTGTAAAAGACATTGAAAAAGCACAACTGCACCCGACAGCCGCCAAAGATAACGAAGGCCGACTGCGCGTGGCCGCCGCCATTGGTACAGGCGAGCAAAACCTTGCCCGCGCCGCCGCCCTGATTGAAGCGGATGCAGATATGATTGTGGTCGATACCGCCCACGGCCATGCCAAAAGCGTTGCCGAGATGGTCAAACAAATCCGCCGGATGCATAACGGTGTGCGCATTGTGGCCGGTAACATTGCCACGGGTGATGCTGCCAAAGCCTTGATTGATGCGGGCGCGGATTGCCTGAAAGTGGGCATTGGCCCTGGTTCTATTTGCACCACACGCATCGTGGCTGGCATTGGTGTACCACAGTTAACCGCCATTATGGATGTGGCCGATGTCGCCCGTAAACAAGGCGTGCCCGTGATTGCCGATGGCGGCATTCGCAGCAGCGGCGATATGGCCAAGGCCATTGCCGCCGGTGCCGATTGTGTGATGCTGGGCGGCATGTTTGCCGGTACAGACGAAGCGCCTGGAGAAGTAATTTTGTACCAAGGCAGATCGTACAAAGAATACCGCGGCATGGGCTCCGTCGGCGCTATGGTGCGCGGCTCTGCCGACAGATACTCGCAAGGCAGCGTGAAAGAAAGCCAGAAACTGGTGCCCGAAGGCATTGAAGGCCGCGTACCTTACAAAGGCCCCATTGGCGCAGTTATTCACCAGATGATCGGCGGCCTGCGTGCCTCCATGGGCTATACCGGCTGCGCCACCATTGCGGATATGCATGCACATGCAAAATTTATTCGCATGACAGGCGCCGGATACCGTGAAAGCCACGTACATGATGTCACCATCACACGCGAAGCGCCTAATTATCGGGCAGAATAAAAAAGATTATTAACAAGCGGGAAGGTTAGTGTTTTTCTTCAACAAAACGCAGAATAACGTTACCTTCGACATCCAGCAGTTCCAGCTGGTCTTCGGTTACGCGCCAATACCGCACGTAATCCAGCGCGCGGGTATAGGCTTCTTCTTGCTTGGTGACTTCTTCATAAATACAAGCACGTCGCGTTGATGACATGGCCCCCACCTGCAAAACATCGCCAATCACCATAGCTTTGCCAAACATGTGGTTGCAGCCCGTGCCGCCATTCAGACGGCCATCCGTATCAATATAAAAACTGGGGTGCGTCTGTTTAATAATATCGCGACCACGAACAAACTTCAGTTGCCATTCCCGTTCGAACAACGGCGGCTTTTTCGAATTCACAGCCGCCGCTTCTTCTTTTTCTCGTTGCAGTGCTTCGGGCGTCAGACGTTCTGCCGCCACAAAGCGCAGAATATCTTTGCCCACGCTGTCTGTCAGACACAGGTCACCATGTTTGTTGAGGCGATAGCCTCGCGTTTGTGCCAAGGCATCGAAATACCGGGTTTCTTGATACATTACCCAACCACGGCAGGCACGCTCCGTTGTCATCAGCTCGGTAAAACTTGCTTCTGTATTTGCGAAGCCAAGCGCCACACGTCCGCCAAAACCGTTACAGCCGCCATGGCCGTGCACGCTGCCATGCTTATCAATTTTCAAAGACAGCACAGGCTTATCAACAATCATATAGCCGCGCAATTCGCGCAAGATCCATTCTTGCCCATATATTTCTTCGAGCGGCGATGCAGATACATCCTGCGCGACGGCAGGGTGTGAAACAAGAAAGCCGAACGTAAAGACAAAAACAAACGCGAAGAGAATGCGCAAGATGGTACTTACTCCTGTTCCTTGCCGGAATCGGCAGGGACGTCACCTTCAACAAATGTCAAAGCAACGCCGTTATTACAATAGCGCAAGCCTGTGGGCTGCGGGCCGTCATCAAATACATGACCCTGATGTCCGCCGCAATTGGCGCAATGGTATTCTGTACGGGCAGCACCAATAATTTTATGATCTGTTTTTGTCGCAATCGCGCCTGGCAGTGCCTGATAAAAACTCGGCCAGCCTGTGCCGCTGTTATATTTGGTTTGCGAAGAAAACAAAGGCTGGTTGCAGCCGGCGCAGACAAAGGTGCCCGCCCGTTTTTCATCGTTCAAAGGGCTTGTGAAAGCGCGCTCCGTGCCCTCTTCGCGCAGAACCTTGTATTGTTCGGGTGTTAAAGACATTTTCCACTCCTTGTCCGTTTTGGTCAATGGCGCCACATTATTGTCTGCGGCAGCCCCCGCTGCGGTACGTGTTATATAATTTATACCAAAAGGCAGGGCGGCGGCAACAGCCAGCACGGATAGAAATATCCGGCGACTCGGGCCCGTTTTTTTATGGGAGATGGTTTGTATTGTTGGTTCTGTCATATTCTGATCTCCGGGGCTGTTCTTATTCTTTATCTTATTCGTCCGGAAAGACTAAATCGTTACATCCAGTATAAACTTACCCGCAGCAGCTGCCTTTTCCAGCCCCTGAATATCCCGCGCGGCAATCCGCAGGGATAAATCAGCATGTCGCGTTGCACCATCCAGCACCGGCAAACCAGCCCGCGCCAACGACGTTTTATGCCATTTGGTGATGTTTCTCGCTTTATTCAAGGTGGCTTCGGCTGTTTTTGCGAAATTCTTTGCATCGCCCTTGCTGGGCGACAGCGATTTATATTCACGCACAGTCGATGAAATACTGCGCCCCAGACGCGCCAATTCCCGCGCGCGGGATTTGGGATTACCGCCCCCCAACTCCATCACCCCTATGCGGGCTTCGATAAAGTCTAGTTTTTGGCGGGCCGCTTGTTTACGCAGGTCTTTGACCTGACGGGCCTCATCGGCCGCT
>JBGTNC010000246.1:0-15332 GCA_041743265.1 Alphaproteobacteria bacterium
CCCAAACCTGTACCGCCGTATTTACGCGACACAGAAGAATCCGCCTGTTTGAAACGTTCGAAAATCATTTCAAAATGTTTCGGGTCAATGCCGATACCGCTATCACGCACATCAATACGCAAGAAGGCGTTGCCGCCCTGCATCGCACGCGTGGCAGTCACCTCGACACTGCCTTGATCCGTAAACTTGATGGCGTTGCCGATCAGGTTGATCAGGATCTGGCGCAGGCGCGCACGATCTCCGAAACATTTTTGTTTGCGGACATCTTCGTAATCAAACGTAAAATCAATGCCTTTTTCATGCGCTTTGACGGAAACGATGCTGATGACTTGTTCAAACAGATTTTGCAGGGCAAAGCTTTTGTCTTCCAGCTCCAGCTCTCCGCTTTCGATTTTGGAGAAGTCCAGAATATCGCTCACCAGCTCTTTTAAAGACTGGGTACTGGAATTCAACGTCCGCACAAGCTGGCGCTGTTTTTCATCCAGATTAACCTGATGGCTTTCAAAAATCTCGGCAATGCCGCTAATCGCGGTCAGGGGCGTGCGAATTTCATGGCTCATATGTGCCAGAAAATCTGTTTTGGCGCGGTTGGCTTTTTCTGCCGACTCTTTGGCTTTTTGCAGCTTTTCTTCGTAAGCCTTGATATGGCTGATATCGGTATGCGCACCGACAATGCTGAAAGGTTTTCCTCTCTCGTCATACTGCGCCTTCCCGCGTGCGTTCACCCAAACCCAACGGCCGCTTTTGTGCCGCATACGGAAGATGATCAGATAATCTGATATTTCGCCGGACAGATAATGGTCAATATGTCCTTGCACACGTTCCTGATCTTCAGGATGCAAAAGCTCCATAAAGGACTGCATCGTATTTGGAAAGCGCCCCGGCTCGTAGCCCAGCATTGTCCAGAACTGGCGGGAATAAAAAGCCGTTTCCTTGGACAGGTTCCATTCGAAAATACCATCGCTAGAACCTTCAATTGCCAGACGAAACATTTCCTGCGCTTCGCTAGGGGCGGCATTATCACATCCACCTGCGCCTGCATCACGACGGCCCAGAAACATAACCCCTACCAAAAAGATCATCGCAATGCCCGCACAGCCCGCCAGATTTGAAAGGCGATAAAAAGCACGCAGTTGTTTGAGCGTCGCGATACGCGCCCGCAGGGTTTCTTGCTCATTTGCCAATATTTCGCTGCTTAAACGTGCGATGTTTTCACGTATGCTTTCAATACTGCCTGCCAGCATAATGGGCTTGGGCGGCAAGGGCATCACCGTTTGCAATTCTCCTTCGACCACCACAAAGCTGCGCGGGATGGGGGAATAAGCAGGTTCCGGCTTTTTCGTTTGTTGTTTTTTCTGGGGTGCTGGCTTTTTTTGCGGCGCTTTGGGGGTTACATTTTTATTTTCACCCGTTTCATCTTCTCCGTCTTCAAGTGCTGCCAAAGCGGCGGCTTTTTCAAGACGGTATGTCTGTACAGCTTCATCCAGCTTTTCCGAGAGGCTGAGGGAATAATGTTGCAATTCGCTCAAACGGCTCATCTGCGCCGTGCTGTACTGCATCATGGTATTCAATTCGGCAATCAGGTTTGAAATACGCCCCTTGCTACCATCATAGGCTGTCGTGAAGCGTTCTTCCCCGCTCAGCAGGAAACTTTGTTGCAAAACGCGCGTGCGCTCAAACTCTGTGGCCAGTTCCTGATTTTTAGAAATAACGAGGTGGCTATGGTCTACCCATTCAGCCGCGCGATCCACACGGTCTGTGCCGATGACCATAAAGGTCATCAGGCCGCCAAAGCACACAACAAGTGCCAGCGAAAAGAAGATATAGGGTTGATATTGCCTGAAAAAGGCGACTGTCATAACAAATAGGCCCCGATCACAAGGTGGTGTTTCGTCGCAGGGCCGATTTTAAACACATACCGCGCCGGATGACACTAAAAAACATCCGACGCGGCACATGATTATATTTATATTTATCAATAGCTTATGGCCGATCCCTTATACCGGAGGCGCTTTCCCGCGTAAAACGTGGAAAACGCAAGCAATGGCAAAGAGAATCAGAAATACCATAAACAACACACGTGCAATATCGACCGACACGGCGGCGATACCACCAAAACCCAGAACACCAGCGATCAACGCCAGTACCAGGAATGAAATTGCCATTCTCAACATGGCTAAGCCTCCTATTTTGTTTCGTTTTTTGCATCTCCTGTTACCAACGGGTGAAAAAACATAAAGTTCGGATGTTTTTCTGCGGAACCTCTCCATAAGAAGCTGCGTTGGGTTTTGTAACAAAAGGTTTCAAACCGCTGCACATAATCAGGGATTCAACGGATCAAAAATGACGGAGCGCATTACAGACATGGACATAGAAGCACTCATCGATAACGAGCTCGATACCCCTGCTGCCCTGCGTGTACGCCACGCCGTTCAACGTGACCCGCGCCTGCACCGTAAATATGCCCAGTTAATGACCCAAAAACGCCTGCTGCAAATGTGGTGGAACAGCCAGCCCCAGCATTGATTTTCATAAGATTAACGAGCCGTTAAAGATTTGCGGCTAATATAATGTTACATTTGAAATCGGATGCATTTTAAAAGGCGAAGCTGGTTTATGCCCTCTTACAAATCTATCGTTCAGCAGGCTGGTAGTGACCTTGCCCAACAAAAAGAAACTTTCTTTGAGGGTACGTTCACGCAAGAAGCCTTGGTCAACAGCAGCATCGAAACCGTCCGCAAGTTTGATGACGATATCAGCCGCCTGAAAAAAGACGCGCACATCCTTTTCAAATCACCCGATGCGCACAAAAATGCAGGCGATGACATTGCCCAGCTATTCAACAAGTGGCGCGATAACCCGCCCAGTACAACGGCGCTCATCTGCTTCGCTGCCGAACATTTTGATATTCCTGCAGATGATAAAAACCTCAAAGCCGCGATCTTGGCTGGCATTGCCGCCGAAGTGGATAACGATAACCCCTATCACAGCAATCACCATTTCCGCGAAGTGACCGCCACCATGGCAAGGCTTTGCAACACCAACAATGAACTGGCTGCCAGTGGACAAACAGGCGGCGTTTTGTTGGATACAGGCAATATCGCCAAATGCCTGCTGGCAGCGGCAGGCCACGACCTCATGCACGATGGCAAAACAAATTCTCTGGACGGGCCGGAAAGCCATGAACAATACCGCCTGGAAAACAAAGCCATTGAAGCCATAGAACCTTTGATGCAGCTGGCTGGCGTCACGCCGCGCAATCAGGAAGATGTTCGCGTCATGATCCGCATCACAGACATCAGCGCGAAGCCCGGGCAACCCAGCCCGCATAAGCACCTCAAAGACATCAGTGCGGTGACGGCCGAAACATTTGTAACACCGCCGGAGCTTTTATCCGGCCCTGTGCCAGAAACCCGCATGACAATGCCGCCAGATGTAGCTGCCGGAAAAATACAGTCCAGCTTCATTTCATTGCCACCCGATGCAGGCAAATCACCCGTTGAAACCATGATCTCCCTGCCCGGCGAACTGGCAGACCTTGCGCGCAACAAACAATTGCTGGTCATGTCCACGTTGATGAGCGATGCCGACCTTGGCCCCTCCACCGCGACCAATTTTGAATACAGCCGTAAAATGACCACCTTGCTCAGCCATGAAAATCCTGCGCTGGCAGATTCCAATAAAACGCTGGATGGTTTTTTAACTTTCGTTGTAGGCGGCAAGCTGACATCCGACGCCGGACAAAAAGCATCGGGCAGTACCCTTGCCGCCATTATGCATGAAGCAAAAACTCCCGATGCTGCCGCCAGCCCCGCAGGGCCTAAAGCACGCGGCGGAAAACCTTCTCCGTAACAATCTGCCTACCACCTATTGCCACTCACATTGCGCCGCAACAAATGATGCGGTGCAGCAGCGTTATTTCACATTTCGTACCTTGGTGAAGATGTTTTTACCGTGCTATTCTTTATGGCATTGGAAACAGTTTTTGCGAAAGTGTGCGTATGAAACCCACACCGACCACAACCCAAAACGGCAGCGCCGATAAATTGGGTGCGCGTTTTGATGGCAAGGGCGTCAACTTCGCCCTATTTTCCGCACATGCGGAAAAAGTAGAACTGTGTCTGTTCAGCGATGACGGTAAAACCGAATTGCAGCGCATTCCGCTGCCCGCCAAAACAGGCGATGTTTTTCACGGCTATATTCCGGATATGAAACCGGGGCAGGTTTACGGCTACCGCGTGCACGGGCCGCAAGACCCCGCGCAAGGGCATTTATTCAACCCGCAAAAATTATTGCTGGATCCTTACGCCGAAGAACTTGTCGGCACGGTACATTGGAATGCGCAATTAACAGACCCTGCGCAAGATAGCGCCGCATCGATGATCAAGGCGCGCGTCGCCCGACCGCTGGAGGGGCATAAATCCAAAGCGCCGCACATTCATCCGCAAAAACGCATCGTCATGGAAATGCACCCCAAGGGCATGACGATGACAGACCCCGATGTGCCCGAAGCATTGCGCGGTACTTATGCAGGGCTTGCAACACCGGAAGCTATTGCGAAGCTGAAAGAAATGCGCATCACCAGCGTTGAGTTGCTCCCCGTCATGGCCAAGCTGGCCGATGACCGTCTGGAAAACCTCGCCCTTGCCAATTACTGGGGATACGACACGCTGGCACCGTTTTCGCCGGAACCTTCTTACGCACACGATAAAAACGATGTGCGCGGTGAATTCCGCCACATGGTAGATGCCCTGCATGATGCGGGGATTGAAGTTATTCTCGATGTTGTTTTCAACCATACCGCCGAAGGCCCCGTGACTGCCCCGCCGCTATCATATCGCGGTATCGACAACGCGAGTTATTACCGCCTGCAACCGCAGGATAAATCCAAATACATCGATGAAACAGGCTGCGGCAATACGCTGGATACCGCAAACCCCGCTGTACGCCGCATGGTGCTGGATAGCTTGCGCCACTGGGTTGAAACCTATGGCGTAGATGGTTTCCGTTTTGATCTGGCCCCTGTGCTGGGCCGTGACCCGCATGCCTTTGATAAAAACGCGGCCTTCTTCAAAGAATTTGCCGCTGACCCTGTGCTCTCGACTGTTAAAATTGCAGAGCCTTGGGATATTGGCGCGGGCGGCTATCAACTCGGTAATTTCCCAGCCGACTGGCAGGAATGGAATGATAAATTCCGCGATGACGTCCGCCGTTTCTGGCGCGGGGATGCGGATACAACCGCCACACTCGCTACGCGTCTTGCGGGATCTAGCAACGAATTCGACAAAGACGGCCGCAAACCGCAGGCCAGTATCAATATGATCACCTGCCATGACGGCTTCACCCTGCACGATGTTGTCAGCTATAACGGCAAGCACAACATGAATAACGGCGAAGAAAACCGCGATGGCAGCAATAACAATAACAGCAGCAATTACGGCATCGAAGGCAAGACAGATAACGTGGCCGTCAATGCACATCGCGAAAGACAAAAGCGCAACATGCTGGCCACGCTGTTTTTAGCGCAAGGCACGCCCATGATTTTGGCCGGTGATGAGCACGGCAACAGCCAGAATGGCAATAACAATACCTATTGCCAAGACAATGAAACAGGCTGGATCAACAAAGACAAAATTGATGCCGCTGGAAAAAAGTTGAAAAACTTCACACAAAAGCTGATCGAATTCCGCGAAAACCACCCGGCCCTGAATACAGATAAATTCCTGCACGGCCAAAAACCGGTAAATGGTGCAGACCCTGATATTTCATGGCACGCACCCGCTGGCAACGAAATGTCCGGCAAGGACTGGCAGGGCGATTGCTTTGCCATGATGCTCAACGAAGACGCCATTCAAACCCCGCAAGCGGCCGATAAAGGCCAGCGCCTGATGGCGGTTTTCAACAAAAGCGCCAAGCCTGTCAGCTTTCACATGCCAAAAGCACAAGGCGCCACAGGTCAGTGGCAACGCCAGATAGATACGGGCGCGCCTGAGATGGAGGCAACAACCGCCCCCAAGCACAACGATGGACAGGTAGTAGAGATTGCGCCACATTCGGTGGCTGTTTTCTTGCGAAAGCCTGCGCCTTAACCCAGTACTAGTAATCTTTTTTCCAACTCACGCCGACGCTGTTTTCCGCATCGTTACCGATACGGGTTTCGACTTGGATATTAGGCGTGACTTCAATTTCAAGTTTCACGGCGCTGCCTTGGGTATTGATCCCTTGATCTACCGAGATATACACCCCGTCCGATAACTGCTTGCCGATTGAAACACTGGTCGCGCCCGTTTTATCATCGCGGTTCACATTGAGCGTATCAATGCCGGCCTTTTTGCGCAGCTGAGAAATCGGATCCGGCCCCGCACTTAAACGGCCAGACATCACACCGATAATCTGCGCAATCCGTACAAGCTGCATGGGTGTCAGGTCGCTGACAGATTTATCAAAAAGCACTTTGGCCAATATCTCGTCCTGCGGCAGGGCGGGCGTGGAGGTTAAATCCACTTTCGGCGCCGCCGCTGTACCCGTAACAGCAATGGTGGCGGTCACTTCCTTGCCCTTCACGCTTGCCTTTATATCCAGATCAGGATTATCGACAGCGGCACCACTAAACGTAATTTTTCCGCTGTTCAATGTTAGGCGCGCATCAAAAATTTCATAGTGCCCACGCAACAGCTTTAAATAGCCGATCAATTGCGGCTCAACCGCTGTGCCCGTCACATGCAAATCCGCCGACCATTCGGATTCCAAACCCTGCGCCCGCACAAAAATATTGCGCGCCGCCTTCACCATCACATCCAGCCCCAAGCGAAACGGGATAGCTGAAGCCCCTTTGTCAGGACGACTGCGGCGCAGATGTTTGGGCACATTGATTTCATGGATATTCAACATACTGGCCGCGCTGCCGCTGCCAAAGCCTGCCAGATAAATTTCAGCGCCGTTGATCGTCAAATCGCCCGTCACGTCCAGGCCGCTTGCATCACCTGCCCCGTTAAGGTCCCCTGTGATACGTGCCTCCATATTCTGCAAGTTCATCACTTGGGCATGATCCAGATTAACGGCAAAGGTATAAGCTGGCTGCGTAATATCTTCGAGAGACACTTGCGCCGTTGCATTCACTTTCCCGTCCCGACCTGTGCGTGCCGTGAGAGAGGTCACGTTTACCTGTGTTTGTGTCGCCGCTATATCGGCATTCAGTTGCGTAAGTTTTAAACCTGCAGAAATATTCTCGTAGCTACCGCCGCGCAATGTCGCCGTACCTGTTATATCTGGTGTTCTGGGTGTACCGGCAATCACAGCCTTCACTGCCAGTTTTCCCGTCAAACGATGATCATCCAACCCCAGCAAAACGCTGAGCGTTTGCAAATTCAATGACGTTTCTAACGTGCCGGACATTTCATCGCCCAAGCGTAGATCTGGCGGCTCGACCGTGACAGGTACTGCGCCCTGCCCTTTTACAAAAATGCCCTTGGGCCCTGTTAAATCAGCCGTCCAGCCCAGACGTTTTTCTTTTTGCTGCAAACCGATAACGCCTTTGAGCATATCGCCAAGGCGCAAATCTATCTGGCCTGTCCAGTTATCCACCGCACCGCTGGCAGATGCCTTAAGGTCAATATCATACCCCGCAGGCAGCCCTGCCAGCTTGGTCACCATGCCGCCTGCAGCATCGCGCAGCACAGCATTCAGTTGCATATGATCGTTCTCGTCCACTTTGAACGATACATTCACTTCAGTGGGGGATGCTTGCTGTGCATCGCGAACAGCAAGGGCGATGGCAATATCGTTTTCAGATAATGTTGTCGAAAGTTTCAATCGGCTTGCCAGTGTAAAAAACTGTTCCGCACCATATACATCCGGCCCCGTGCGAATACTGCGGATATCGAACTGCTTAATGTCAGCGCGCAAATCAGGCATGGAAAACGGTTCGGACGATGCCTCGGTTTCTTCAAAAATCGGCAGGCGTTGTACATCCACCGTATCAATCACCAAGGATTCAACCATGGGCGCCAAAACAAAATAGGTCGCAGGATTGATTTGTAAATCAATGCCGCGTAGCTGCAAAAAAACACCCGTGCTATCGGCTACATCTACGGCAGTAATCACAATATGATGCGCAGTGACTTTTTGCACATCGACAGTCACCGGTACCCCCGCACGCGCAGAGATAACCGCCACGGCGTCTTCCAGAACAGACAGGCCTTTTTCTGTTTGCAAAGCAATCACAAGCCCGCTTGCCAGCACCAAGAGCAAAAGCCCCAAGGTCAATACCCAGCTGGTCAGATGACGTATAAAGGCCAAGCCATAGCGCCACAGGCTCTTGGCTTTCTTCGGTGTTATATCTTTGTCTTTGGGTGGCGTGTCGGGTTTTGCCATCAGAACGCCTGCCCAAGGCTGAAGTACACCTGAAAGGCATCATCTTTGCTGCGGCCATTCAGCGGTACAGCCACATCCACACGCACAGGGCCGACTGACGTATAATAACGCCCGCCAATACCTGCCGCCCAAAGGAAGTCACCGCCACCGCCGATATCTTCGCTGACACGCCCACCTTCGACAAACGTGGCGAGACCGATATCGTCTGTCACCCGAAAGCGCATTTCACTGCCGACTTCGATTTGATAGCGCCCGCCCGTCGGGTCATCATTCGCATCCAGCGGCCCCACCAGTTGATAGCCATAGCCGCGCACGGAACCACCACCACCGGAATAAAGCCTTTTATCGGCAGGAAGGGTCGTTGTACCCTGCCCCCAGATAGCGCCGAGTTTAATGCGGTTGGCAAAAACAACTTTGTTTTCTTTTTGCAGCGGCAGGTAATGGCTGCCTGAAAATTCCGTGACAAAAAAACTGCTGTCTGCTTCATTCACGGTCAAATACGGTGTTGCGCCCAGTGTGGCGCGCAGGCCTTGCACAGGGTCCAGTGCATCTTCGGTACTGTCGTATTTCAAGGCAGCAGGGAAAGACAGCAAAAGGAAATCGTCTTCGGCTTTGTTTTTTTCCTTGATCTGGCTGAACTCAAGCCCGCCACCGAAAGACGCTGACCAATGATCACCAAAGCTCTGCGATAGACCTGCCGATGTGGTATAGGATGTTTTATCGTAGCCTTCCAAAAACTCCTGCCGGGCACCGGCCTTAATCTGCAAGCTCCGTTTTTTATTACCGCCAAAATCCGGTTTCGTGAAAACAGTATTGAGGCCATAGCGGTTAATCCCGGCCTCTGCTTCCACGTGTATTTTCTCGGCCCCGCCGCGTAGGTTGCGATGCTCCCAAAAGACGCGTGTTGAAACGCTCTGGCTTGTCGAATAAGAAAGGCCCGCACCAATCGTACGCGGCTTTCGCTCCACCATCTGGATGGTGACAGGTACTTGGCTCTTGCCATCCTTCGCCGCCAGCAATACATCGACTGTGCTAAAAAGCCCTGTCTTCAAAAGCGCCTGACGCGTGCTGACGACTTTGGCAATGCTGTAGCGATCACCTGGCTTAAACCCAATACGACGATGAACAAAATCGGCATCGACATTCTCATGCCCTTTTGTTTCAGTTTTGCCGAATACAGAAGGTGTACCGGCTTCCAGCACCAGTGATACACGGGCTTTTTGTGTTGCGTGATCCACCGTGACATTGCGTGCCGCCACATTGGGCAACGGATAACCATTTTCTTTTAAACGATCCAGAATAATCCGCTCCGCATCTAAAATGGCGGCAGGTGTGGCTGCCTCATTGATTGTTTTTTTAAGGATATCGTCAAACGCCAGCTTTGCGGGCGGCTTTACTTGCTTGCCCTTCTTTGTTTGCCAGACAAGATCATAATCCGCAATCTGGAACAACGGCCCTGTATCTACCGAGACCGTTACATCCAAAGGTTCTACATCGCCGGATAGCTTATAGCGAATATCTGCGCCATAAAAAGCATGGCCAATCATCACATCGCGCAGGCGCTGCACATCATCCGCCGCGCGGCGATCAAGTCCCTCGACAGACAACGGTTTGTTTTTCTGAAACTGGAACAGATAAGAATTCTCGCGCAACTCTTTCAGAAGCTTTTTATCGTCAACACCAGTAAAGGCCGGACGATAATCCACTTCGGCTACCGCCACCAACGGCAACAGCACAATTACCGCCGCCAGCAATACTGCCAAGGCGCGGTCAGCCGCATACACAGGTATATTTTTCAAAAACCGCTCTAACATGCGCACACCGTAGCATAAAGACGTGCAAAATGGGGGCAAAAATACGCCGATTTACGCTTGAAAAAACGGCCTATTTGCCTATATTCAGGGCATATAAAGTATATTCGGGACGACCCGGATTCTCCCCCACCCCAGCAGGGACGACCCTGCGCCATTCCCATACCGGAGGATTTCATGGCGTGGTTTATTTTGTTCATTGCGGGCCTTTTTGAAACGGGCTGGGCTGTGGGGCTGAAATACAGCGATAGCTTCACCAAATTCTGGCCTTCTGTTGCGACCGTCATCTGCGTGGTCATCAGCATGGTTTTACTCGGCATTGCCATGCGCCAGTTGCCTATGGGTACCGCCTATGCCGTCTGGACAGGGATTGGCGCGGTTGGTGCCGTACTGGCCGGCATCGTCTTGTTTCAAGAACCTGCCACCGCCCTGCGCCTGTTTTTTGCGGGCATGATTGTGGTCGGCATCATCGGCCTCAAATTCGCGACCAAGGCATAAAGTTCCCCATACTTTTGTATGTGACTATTTTCGACCTACTTGTATAATAACTCTTGCGTTTAATGCGGACGGCAACCAAGTCGCCGCACATACACGCGATTTACCGGAGCAAAAATGGTAAGAAGAAACGCTTGATTATTTTTTGGCGGCTTCGATACCTGCCAAAATAGCCGCGCGCGCGGCATCTGGCCCTTCCCATTTCAAATCCCGCACCCACTTTCCTTTTTCAAGGTCTTTGTAGTGCTGGAAGAAATGCGCGATCTGTTCGCACAAAATCGGCGGCAGATGTTCGTATGAAGATACCTTGGCATAGAACGGGAAAAGTTCTTCAACAGGCACAGCCAGAATTTTTTCATCCATACCGCTTTGATCTTCCATCATCAAAACCCCGATGGGGCGTGAGCGGATGATGGCACCCGACATCACGGGCTGCTGGCCGATCACCAATACATCGCAAGGATCACCATCGCCTGACAGCGTATGCGGGATAAAACCGTAATTGCCGGGGTAGAACATAGCCGTGTGCAGGAAACGATCCACAAACATCGCGCCGGATTCTTTGTCGATTTCGTATTTCACCGGATGCCCGCCCTGCGGGATCTCGATAATAACGTTTACGTCATCTGGCGGGTTCTGGCCGATGCTGATTTTGCTCATATCCATGAAAATACCCTCTTTGCACGTTGGATCTTTGGCAGGCCCGATTCAGGCAGGCTTCTAACATAAAGACATAGCGCATTGGGGCAGAACGGGTAAAGGATTTTATGCTGCGCCGCCGCATCTTTAACGTCAGCGCAGCATAACCCCTTAATTTACAACGTGAACCAATTGGCCGATGCGTTGACTGACCAGTACCAGCATTTCCAGCTCTACCTTGGGCTGCTCGCGCAGCTCGCCAACGAGTTGGTTGATCTTGCTGACCATTTCAACATGCATATCCAGCCATTGATTGACGATCTTGCGGTCTACTTTTGTTTTCTGGCTGACGGAAGTGAAAATCGCCGCCGTGATGGCTGCTTGGTGAATGAAGTAATCATCCATCAACCCGCCCATCACGCGTGCCTGCCATGCATTGGTTGGCACGATGCCAGCCACTTGGTTGCGCAGCCAATCCAGCCCCAAATGTTCACCCACCATAAAGTAGGCAGGCGCAATTTCGGCGACATCGTCGTGAGATTTACGGCTGATGTTTGCAATATCACTCGCGGAGGACAACAGCTTGATTACCGCAATCTCGTTAGCAATCGCAGCAGGCATGCCCCATTCTGTCAGCTTGTTTTCTGTCAGCTGGATCGAGGCTTTAATACCTTCTGGCACCATCTGACGAATGGATTTGCGCAAGACGTCAATACCGGGACGGAAGGCTTCAATCTCTGTTGCCACATTCAGGTTATCACCGCCAAAGCGCAAGAACCATGTGACAGCACGTTTAACAACCTTGAAAACTTCATGCAGCGCAGAGATTTGCACCTGTGCAGGTACGCGGTTGTCCAGTGCTTCAATCTTCTCCCAGATATCGTTCAGGCTATAGGCGCCCAAAACAATCAGGAAGGCTTTGACAACTTCGGTCGCACGCTCCCCTGTTTTCGACATACGGGATGCTACGAATACGGGCCCCATACGGTTGACAAGCGTGTTTACAATCTGTGTCGCAATAATTTCACGGCGCAGTTTATGGGCACGGATTTCAACATCGTATTTATGCAGCGCCTTGGGGAAGTAATCAAACAACAAGGGCTCCATCGACGGTGCATCCGGAATATCGGATGCCAATATTTGCGTATACAGTGTCATTTTGGCATAGGACGTGAGAACAGCCGTTTCAGGGCGTGTCAGCCCCTTGCCATCACGTGACAGACGACGGAAGCCTTCTGCATCCGGCAGACCTTCCAGCTCCCGCTTGATCAGCCCATCTTTTTCAAGGTCACGCACCAGCTCGGCTTGCAGGTTAATGTGATCTTGCGCGTGCAGTTCTTGCAGGCTGAGGGATTGTGTTTGCTGGTAGTTATCATTCAAAACCAGCTTGGATACTTCGTCCGTCATCTGTACCAGCAATTTATTGCGCTGCGTTTCAGACATTTTACGGCGCACCATGACATCGCTCATCAAAATCTTGATGTTCACTTCATGGTCAGAACAATCCACACCGGCGGAGTTATCAATAAAGTCGGTATTGATACGCCCCCCGTGTTGCGCATATTCAATACGCGCCAATTGCGTCACACCCAGATTGGCACCTTCGCCAATGACCTTGGCACGTACCTCCCGCGCATCCACACGCAAGGCATCGTTGCCTTTGTCATCTGCATCGGCATGACTCTGGCGCGCAGATTTAAGGAAGGTACCGATACCACCGAACCACAGAAGCTCTGTCTCCGCTTTCAAAATCGCGCGGATCAGGTCATCGGGCGGCATGGTATCTGTTTCCAGCCCCAGAAGTTTACGCACAGCGGCAGATATTTTAACCGACTTGGCAGAACGTTCGAAAATCGCCCCCCCTGAGGAGAGAAGAGATTTATCGTAAGCATCCCAACCACCACGTTCCTTGAACAAGCGCAGGCGTTCAGCAAAACTTTTTGCCAAATCCGGCTCAGGATCACAGAAAATATGCACATGGTTAAAAGCAAACTGCATTTTGATCTGTTTGGACAACAACATGGCATTGCCAAAAACGTCACCGCCCATATCGCCCACGCCCACCACAGTGAAGGGCTCTTTTTGAATGTCTTTGCCCATTTCGCGGAAGTGACGCTTCACAGATTCCCAGCCACCTTTGGCGGTGATACCCATTTTTTTGTGATCGTAACCGGCAGAACCGCCCGATGCGAAAGCATCTTGCAGCCAGAAACCAGCATTGACCGACAAACTATTGGCAATGTCGGAAAACGTCGCCGTACCTTTATCTGCGGCCACAACCAAATAGGGGTCGATGCCATCATGGCAGACAACATCTACAGGGCGGACAATCTTGCCTTTGACGTTGTTATCGGTGATATCCAGCATGGATTGCACAAACAGCTTGTAGCATTCGATGCCCTCTTCCTGGAAAGCGGCTCGCCCGCCGGTTTGCGGCGGTTGTTTGACAATAAAGCCCCCCTTCGCACCCACAGGCACGATCACGGTGTTCTTTACCATCTGCGATTTCAGCAGGCCCAGCACTTCCGTGCGGAAGTCGTCATGACGATCAGACCAGCGGATACCCCCACGCGCAATTTCACCACCGCGCAAATGCACAGCTTCGACACGGCGTGAATAAACAAAGATTTCCACATGCGGCCGCGGCTGCGGCAGGCCATCAATCTTTTTGCTGTCCAGTTTAAAAGCCAGACAGGGTTTGAAGCTGCCATCTTTTTCACGCTGGAAGTAATTGGTCCGCAGCGTATTTTCAATCAGCATTTTAAAGCTGCGTATAATACGGTCATGATCGAGTTTTTCAACGTCTTGCAGCATGTCCAGAATTTTCTGACCTGCCTGTTTTTGTTTGGCGCCGGCTTTGCCACCCGCTTTCGGGTCGTGCATCGCCGCAAACAAATCCACCAGCGCACGGGAAATATCCGGATAGCTGTTCAGCACTTGCTCCATATACAAACGGCTGTACGGGAAGCGCGCCTGACGCATAAAGCTCACAAATGCACGCAAGATCATCACTCCGCGCCACGCAAGGTTGGCGCGCAAGGCCAAGGCATTCAGCCCGTCGTTTTCCGCTTGCTGATGCCAGACATGCAAAAACGTATCTTCAAAATTTTCTTTCACGGCATCCAGATCAATACCCGGTGCGCCCTTCAACTTAAAGTCATGCAGCCAGATCGGCTCTTCCACGCCATAGGGGCGAACTTCGTAAGGCATTTCGGAATAAGAACGCAGCCCCATATTGCTCAATACAGGCAAAATATCGGACAACGGCACAGGCGCACCACGGTGATAAACCTTCAGGCGCATCTCGCCCGGCTCCATGTCCTGTAAACGATAGAGATCCACGCGGATGTCTTCGTTTTTATGAATCATTTCTTCCAGCAGGCGAATATCATGCACGGCATTTTCAACGCGGATAGACTCATGATACGTCCGGGTAAAGGCGCGGCCGAAAGTGAAGGCCTGCTCTGCCCCTTTTGTTTTACCATTTGCGGCAATCAATACCTGCTTCAGGCGCTCATCCCATTCACGGCCCAGTTCGATCAATTCCGTTTCGATCTGCTCTTCGTCATAACGGCCATCAACGCCATCATCCAGCAAGACGGTGAAAAGAACACGCGCAAGCGGGCTATCATCCAGCGTGGTAAAATAATTCACCACGCGCCCGCGATAGCCTTCTTCGATAATGCGCACAGCCTGCAAGCGGAAGCGCGTGTTATAACGGTCGCGCGGCACATACAGCAAACAGGACATATACTGTTTCATCGGGTCCATATGCGTAAACAACGCGATGCGCTGCTTGGCCTGAAGACGCAAGATACCCAAAGAGAGTTTTTCGACATCTTCGGAATTCGCTTGGAACAATTCGTCGCGTGGCATTTTTTCGAGAATATGTTCCAGCGCTTTGGCATCGTGGGAACCACGGATAAACCCGGCTGTCTTAATTGTTTCGGCAACCCTCTGGCGCACAATCGGCACTTCGTTGGTACGGCAGGAATATGTGCTGGATGTGAAAAG
>JBGTNC010000247.1:0-7423 GCA_041743265.1 Alphaproteobacteria bacterium
GCTCTTCTCTGCCTTTCCATTGATCGGTGATGGTCTGGTGACATGGCTCTGGGGTGGTTTCTCTGTCGGTAACCCGACGCTGAACCGTTTCTTCGCGCTGCACTTCTTGTTGCCCTTCGTGATTTTGGGCGTGGTGTTTATCCACGTCTGGGCATTGCATGTGACGGGCTCTAACAACCCGACAGGTGTTGAGCCGAAAACAAAAAAAGACACAGTACCTTTCCACCCGTATTTTTCGACGAAAGATGCTTTCGCGCTGGTGTGCTTCCTGACCGTATTCTTGGCTGTGGCTTTCTTCGCGCCGCTGTCACTGACGGAATACGATCACTTCAACCCTTACAACAGCTTGGTGACGCCGCCGCATATCGTGCCGGAATGGTACTTCTTGCCGTTCTACGCGATTTTGAAGGCTTTCACGCTCGACTTCACCGTGCTCTTTGCCCTTTTGGGTATGGGCGGTCTTGTCGGCGCGAGCGGTGTGGGCTTCTTCATGTTCCGCACCCACAAGCTGCGTAATTGTGGTTTGATGCTGGCTGCTGGCTTGTTTGGTCTGTTGTCGTTGATGGTCATTTTCTCCATCTCCGCAGCCGGTCTGAAAGACCCCAGCTTCATGTCTTATATGAATGTGGTGGTTATTCCGGCGAAACTGCAAGGTGTCTTGGGCATGTTTGGCTCCATCTTGTTGTTGTTTGTGCTGCCGTGGCTGGATACATCGCCGGTGAAATCCGCGCGCTACCGTCCGCTTTACAAAAAATGCCTGCTGCTGTTGCTGGTATCTTTTGTTGTTCTTGGTTATACCGGCGCGCAATTGCCGGAAGGCTGGCCGGTAAAAGCGGGTCAGATCGCAACCATTTATTACTTCCTGCACTTCCTCGTGCTGGTGCCGTATCTGGGCCTCAAGGAAAAAACCTTGCCGGAACCTGCAAGCATCAGTGACGATCCGTGCTGCGCATCCAAAGGGAAAAAATAATCATGAAAAAAATATCCCCCTTTCTGGCTTCAGCTTTTGTAGCAGCGGCGATTGCTTTCGCCCCACTGGCTGCCACAGCTGCTGAAGGCATTGCACCGCCCAAAGTGACCTGGCCGCACGATGGTATGACAGGTACCTATGATAAGGCAGCGCTGCAACGCGGCTTCCAGATTTATAAAGAAGTTTGCGCGGCATGCCACGGCATGAACCTTTTGTCCTACCGTAACTTGGCGGGCCTTGGGTACACCGAAGCCGAGATCAAAGCGATTGCAGCTGAATATACCGTCATTGACGGCCCGAATGATGAAGGCGAGATGTTTGAACGCCCGGCACGCCCGTCGGATCGTTTCAGAAATCCCTTTGCCAACCCACAAGCTGCCGCTGCTGCCAATGGTGCGGTCCCGCCAGATTTGTCTTTGATCGTCAAAGGCCGTCATCGTGGTGCCGATTACATTCACGCCCTGTTGACGGGCTATAAAGATGCCCCTGCCGATGCCGATGTACCGCCCGGCAAGCATTGGAATAAATACTATCCCGGCCACGTGATTTCCATGGCGCCGCCGCTGGCCGATGGCCAAGTAACTTACGCCGATGGTCGCACCGCGTCTTTGGATGAAGCTGCGAAGGATGTCACGCAATTTTTGACCTGGGCAGGTGAGCCGCATATGGAAGCGCGCAAGCACACAGGTATGAAGGTACTTTTGTTCATGTTGATTTTTGCGGGCATTATGTTTGCTGCGAAACGCAAGGTTTGGGCAGACGTCCACTAGGCGCATGACTATAAACGCGCCGCCCATCCGCAGGGCAGCCGTTAAAAAAATCCAACGCGGTAGAGTGTGTGTGATGCGTCTGGCAACAGGTTGTTGCCGGACAGTATTAATTTTACCGGCTTTTAATTTTGTAGGGGAGATAGACCATTAACGCGACCGAAATACTGATACACATTATCGGTGGTGTTTGCCTTCTGTTATGGGGGGTGAACATGGTCAGCGTGGGTCTGAATCGTGCCTTTGGCGGCACGTTGCGCCGCGTGATTTCTCATTCCACCAGCAATCGGGCCAAGGCTTTTGGCGTTGGTATTGGTGTGGCAGCCTTGTTGCAGTCTTCGACGGCGGCCAGTTTGATTGTCAGCTCTTTCGCGGCCCGTAACATTGTCACCATTTCTGGCGCGCTCGCTGTGATGCTGGGTGCAGATGTGGGCACAACGCTTGCCGCACAATTGCTCTCGCGTGATTTGGCTTGGCTGACGCCTGTTTTGCTGACCGCAGGTTATATCGTCAACAAGTCGATGGAAGACAGCCAATACAAACACGTTGGCCGCGCCATGATGGGCATTGCCCTGATTTTAATTTCGCTGACGATGATCAAAACCGTGGCAGCACCCATTGCGCAGTCCGAAGCCATTCAGGTGATTGTCGAGCCTTTGGCCAGTCAGGCGATTTTGTCGATTGGTCTGGCCGCACTTTTGACATGGGTTGCACATTCAAGTCTGGGCATGATCCTGATCTTCATGTCCTTTGTTGCCGTCGGTACGATACCGCTGCATCTGGGCTTTGCTTTGGTGCTGGGCGCCAATATTGGTGGCGCGATTGCGCCGGTGATTATGACCCTGCGCGATATACCGGCGGGCAGGCGCGTACCTTTGGGCAATTTGCTGATCAGGGGGATGGGCGTTCTCATTTTCTTGCCGTTACTTTCGTATGTGGAACCATTGATTGCACAGATCGACCCGGATCCAGCACGCCAGCTGGTGAATTTCCACACGGCGTTTAACGTTTGTCTGGCGATTTTGTTTATGCCTTTCATTGGCCCGTTGACGCGTTTGTCCGAGCTGATTTTGCCAGACCGTCCGCGCGAAGAAGATGAAAGCCTGCCAAGGTATTTAGATCCGACGGCTGTTTCCACGCCTGCCGCAGCACTGGCCTGTGTGTCGCGCGAAACATTGCGGGTGTCTGATATCATCCAGCACATGATGCGCGATACGCTCGAGGCATTGCGCACAAATAACGTCCGACAGGTGCAAGCCATCCGTGATCAAGAAGCGGTGGTGGATAGTTTATATGAATCGATTAAAACCTATCTCGCGCGTCTCTCCAGCCAAACGCTGGAAAAACGCGAGAGTCGCCGCTATATGCAGATTCTGACTTTCTCGACCAATCTGGAACACATCGGCGACATCATCGATAAAAGCCTGATGGAACTGGCGATGAAGAAAATCCGCAATCAGGATAATTTCTCGCGTCAAGGTTTTGGCGAAATTTCATCATTGCACGCCAAGGTCATGGAAAGCATGGCATTGGCACAGACCGTCTTTATGACGGGCGATGTCAAAATGGCGCGCCAGTTGTTTGAAGAAAAAGCCGTGTTGCGCAATCAGGAGATGGCCGCATCCGAGAGCCATTTCCGCCGGTTGCGCGAAGGGGTTGCGGAAACACTGGCCACATCCAGCCTGCATTTGGATATTCTGCGCGATCTGCGTCGGGTGAATAGTTATATTTCCCTGATCGCCTACCCGATTCTCGAAGAAGCCAAGGAATTGAAGCCGACTCGGCTGCGTCACGGCAATGAAAAAGTGCGCAAAACCCGCCGCCGGAAAAAGAAGGTCGCGCAAGAAAAAACAGAGACAGGCACAAATAGTTCTGAAAAATCAGAAGCCTAGAAAATTCTTAACAAATCATGAATTTGGCGCAAAACCCCGTTAACCTTCCTTTAACGGCGTTCCTGTATTCTAAAACTAGGGACACATTGTTCCTTCAGATTTCGAAGTTTTTGACCTTCATCTGTGCCTCCTCGTGATTTCTTTCACCACCGCCCTTCGGGGCGGTTTTTTTTGTGCTACCGCCCTACAGGGCGGTTTTTTTGTGCCACTGCCTTTCAGCGCGGTGTTCTTTGACGGGTTCTTTGCTAAACTGAGAATGCGTAATATTATTTCAACAGAAAAGATCGTGTCATGTCCAAGCCAGCTCCAGCCAAACGCACCACCATTATCGCCCTACACGGGGCTGGGATGCATGCCGGCATCTGGGGCGGCATTACCCCGCATTTGCTGGATTACCACCTTCAGGCGGTTTCTCTGCCCGGCCACGACCCCAAAAAACCGGGAGATGCCTTGCCAACGGTCGAGGCCATGTCGGCATGGCTAACAGGGGAACTGGCCGCCCGCCAAGAGGCGGACGCCGATGCTAAAATCATCCTTATGGGCCATTCGATGGGTGCTTTGGTCGCGCTGGCCACGGCTGCGCATCCGGCTGTATCGGGCGTTATTTTGCTGGGGGCGGCAGCCACCATGCCGGTGAATGATGTTTTGTTGCAAACGGCGGTGAATGATCCCGCGGCTGCTGCCGAAATGATTTTGAAATGGGGCGTCTATCACGAGCATCCGCAAAAAGAAGCCGTCACAACCGTTGTGCGCGCCATTATGGCAGCGACACAACAGCAAGCGATTGGTGCGGATTTAAAAGCATGTAACGATTATACAGGCGGTGCGGCCGCTGCACAGGCGCTTCAAAAACCGGCACTGGTGATTGCAGGCGAGTCTGACAAGATGGCGCGTGCCGATCAGGTGCAAAAACTGGCCGATATGATCGAGGGTGTGCACCATGCCCTGTTGCCGGCTTGCGGGCATATGATGATGTTGGAACATCCAATTGAAACAGCCGCTGAAATTAAAGCATTTTTATCCGCAACGGTTGATGCGTGATTACGTTAATCATTCGTAAAATATGATGTGTTAGCATAGTCAGATGGTAAAAAACCCGGCAAACGTCTGACCGGAAAATTCTGATCGTAAGGAGAGACTTTAATGGCCACAGCACATCTATCCGCGCTGCGTCGCAGACATGAAGAACTCGAAGGACGCCTAGAAGACGAATTGAAACACGCCGCACGCGATGAATTGGTGATCCGCCGCTTGAAGGAACAAAAACTTCATCTGAAAGAGCGGATTGAAAGAATGCGCGAGGGCGCGGGTTAATCCTGCTGCATCGCATATAAAAACGGCGCCCGTTAAAGGCGCCGTTTTTATTTTGTCTTTAATTTATATCGTATATTGATCGCGGCATTAGCCGAAGGATTTTGTATCGTCATCCTGATCATCGCCACCATCGGTATCTTCCAGGCGCGGTGTGTTGGAAAAAACGTTTTCGATTGTGGGTTCTTCTTTTTCTGCAACCTTCGGCGGCTCAATCGTTTGTGTGCCGACGGGGCTTGTGGTTGTCGCATCTGCCGGATGCGTGAAGGTCGGCGCTGCTTTGCCAGCCGCTTTTGCTTCACGGGTCACGCGGCGTTGTGCGCGGCGTACTGCTTTTTCCAGCTCTTCCGCTGTGCAAAGACCGATAGAAACCGGATCAATCGGTTTCAACGACATTGTCGACGGGTGTGTTTTGGTGCGGATGGAATCTACGGTTGGTTTGGTGGAACCTACCAGTTTTGCAACCTGTACGTCCGCCAATTCCGGATATTGCTTCAGCAGATATGCAATTGCATTCGGCTTTTCTGCACGTTTGGTGACAGGCGTATAGCGTGGGCCTTTGGCACGGGCGCGCGGCTTGGGCAGGTCAGATTTCAGCATTTTCAGCTTGGTATTGCCGGCCTTTTCGCAGCGCTCGATTTCTTCTTTGGTCAATTCACCGTTCTGGACCGGGTTTGCACCCATGATACCGGCGTTGACGTCGCCGTCTGCCAGCGCTTGTACTTCCAATGGGTGCAGGCCGCAGAATTCTGCGATCTGGTCAAAGGTTAATGCCGTATTGTCCACCAGCCAGGAAGCGGTTGCTTTGGGCATCAGGGGATAGGCCATAATTTCATCTCCTTAAAAACGAGTAGGTCCGAAAGCGGGTATACCTCACGCGCACGCGCCGTTTGGGAAAACGGCGACGACTGAAGAATCTTCAATCGCTTTCGGGGAACGCTGACATCATAGGTAAATCAGGTGCAAAGTCTAGCAAATATTGGTTTACATAAATCAAAAACAGCTATACATCAGTGGTTTAGCGGTCGGTTTGACGTGGCATTGGCGTGTGAGACGCCTTTGGCGGATAATTTTGCGGTCTTTCTGCTGTGATCCGTCAGCGCTTTTGGGGCCATGCTCATGATTCGCAGACACCGTTGGTGAAAAGGAGAGGCGTTATTTATCAATCGCGCCGACACGCAAGATGACTTTGCCGAAGTGTTTGCCGGCTTCCAGATAATCGTGTGCGGCTTGTGCGTCTTCAAGCCCGAAGACCTGATCGACAACGGGGGTGATGCGTTTGCGCGTCACCAGCGGCCAGACGTGTTTTTTGAGTGCCTTGGCAATTTTGCCCTTGGCGCTCACCGACTGCGGGCGCAGGGTGGAGCCTGTCATGATGAGACGCTTGGACATGATTTGAAAAATATCAACCTCTGCGGTGCGGCCGCGTTGCATGGCGATGCTGACGTGTCGGCCCTCGGGCGCCAGAATTTTTAAGTTCCGGCCAATATAATCACCACCCACCATGTCGAGAATAAGATCGACACCTTTATCGTCCGTCGCGGCCATGATTTCTTTTTCAAAGTCCTGATTTTTGTAATTGATCGCAACATGTGCGCCCAGTTTACGGCAGGCCGTGCATTTATCATCCGTGCCTGCGGTCACATAAACTTTCGCGCCAAAGCCGCGGGCAAATTGTATCGCCGTGGTGCCAATGCCAGATGCGCCGCCATGGATGAGCGCACGGTCGCCTTTTTTTAGTTTTCCGTGATCGAATAAATTGGTCCAGACCGTAAAAAATGTTTCGGGGATTCCGGCGGCTGCGATCCAGCCAAGGTTTTTAGGCAGCGGCAAACATTGTACAGCAGGCACAAGGCAATATTCGGCGTAGCCGCCGCCTGCGACCAGTGCGCATATTTTTTGCCCGACTTTAATGCCTGCAACACTGCTGCCGATGGCAACCACATCGCCCGAAACTTCAAGGCCCGGAATATCCGTGACACCCGCAGGCGGCGGGTACAAACCACGGCGTTGCAAAAGATCGGGACGGTTAACGCCTGCCGCACGCACACGCACCAGCACTTCGCCCGCACGCGGATTGGGGACGGGCCGCGTTTCTGTGACCAGTTTTTGTTCTGCAATGGCAATAACGGTCATTGTGGCGGGTAGGGCGATTGATTTTTTCACGCTGTGGATTTCCCCGATGATCGAGTTATAGTATGTCTATGGTCTATCATATCCGCCGTTCAAGGACAGATACAGGAGTAGTATAATGATTTTCGATGATGATACAGAGCCGAAAACGAAAAAAAGAACCCTCAGGCCACTTGATAAATTGTCGCTGGACGAATTGCGCGAATATCAGGAAGAACTGCAGGCGGAAATTATACGCGTGGAGGCAGAAGCCACCCGCAAGAAAGCCCACATGCAAAGCATGGATGCTTTGTTCAAGAAGGCGGATTAAAAAAACGGCGGGTTTTGATGCCCGCCGTTTTTTAAAATAA
>JBGTNC010000248.1:0-10375 GCA_041743265.1 Alphaproteobacteria bacterium
GCCATTATATGGCGCCTTGATGGATGCCTATGCGCCGGGCATGAGCGTTGCCGAAGTGGATGCCGTGTTTGACGATGTTGCCGCATTTATTCCGGGGTTTTTGGATGAAGTGCTGGAAACCCAGAAAGAGCCGCTGCCGCTGGACGGCCCGTTTGATCTGAAGATTCAAGAAGAATTATGCCAGAAAGTCGCCCAGCTTTTGGGGTTTGATCCCAAGTGGGGCAGGCTGGATGTGTCTGTGCATCCGTTCAGCTCGGGCCATGGCGATGATGTGCGTATTACCACGCGCTATAAAACAGAAGACTTCACAGATTCTCTGCAAGGTGTTGCGCATGAAGCGGGGCATGGTCTGTATGACCGCTTCACCCCGCGTGAATGGCATCACCAGCCGGTCGGCGTCAGCCAGAACATGGGTATGGCTATTCATGAATCGCAATCGTTAAGTCTTGATATGCAACTGGGGCGCAGTCTTGAGTATTGGCAATATCTGACGCCGTATATTCAAGAAGCCTTTGGCCAGTCCGGCCCTGCGTGGTCGGCTGAAAACATTCACCGCAATGTGGCGCGTGTGTCGCGCAGCTTTATCCGCGTGGAAGCGGACGAGGTCACATATCCCGCGCATGTGATTTTGCGCTATCGTCTGGAAAAAGCGATGGTGGAAGGCACGCTGGAAGTCAAAGACCTGCCTGATGCCTGGAATGCAGGCATGGAAAGCCTGATTGGCATTGCGCCACCGGATGACCGCCGTGGCTGCTTGCAAGATATTCACTGGTATTTCGGTGCCTTCGGTTATTTCCCGACCTATGCGCTGGGTGCGTTTATTGCCGCGCAGCTGGCGGATAAAATGAAGCGCGACTTGCCCGATGTGATGCAACAGGTGCAAAAGGGAAATATTGCGGCCTTCACCGGTTGGCTACGCGACAATGTGCAGAACAAAGGCTGCTTGTACAGCCCACCCAAGTTGATTGAAGAAGTCACGGGCGAGAAAATGAACACGCATTATTTCAAAAAACACGTGACCGAGCGTTATCTGGGCCGCGCATATAAAGAGGCATAAGCAGATGATTAACTACATCAGCACACGCGGTCAGGCACCGCGTTTGGGCTTTGCCGATACGGCATTGGCGGGCCTTGCGCGTGATGGCGGGTTGTATGTACCCGAAGCGTGCCCGAAAATTTCGGCTGAAGAACTGAACAACATGGCCAACCAGCAATACCTAGAGATTGCATGGCGCGTGATGCTGCCCTTCGTCAGCGATGATATTCCGTCGGATGATTTGATCCGCCTTTTGCAAAAATCTTACAAGAGCTTTGCCAATAAAGAAATCGCCCCGCTGAAAAAGCTGGAAGATGGTTTTTATGTGCAGGAATTGTTTCATGGCCCCACGCTGGCCTTCAAGGATGTCGCGCTCCAGTTTCTGGGGCAGGTGTTTGATTATATTCTGACCAAGAAAAAACAGCGCGTCACCATCGTGGGGGCCACGTCAGGGGATACAGGATCTGCCGCGATTGAAGCCTTTAAAAACAGCCCGCATGCAGATATTGTGATTTTGCATCCCAAGGGCCGCGTATCGGATGTGCAGCGCCGCCAGATGACAACGGTCGATGCGCCGAATGTGCACAATATTGCGATTGAGGGCAGCTTTGATGATTGTCAGGATATTGTGAAGGCAATGTTCAACGATCATACCTTCCGCGATGAAATGGCACTCTCGGCCATTAACTCCATCAACTGGGCGCGTATTCTGGCGCAGGTGGTTTACTACGTTTATGCGGGCGTGAAGGTTTATGCCGAAACGGGCAAGCCTGCGACGTTTTCTGTGCCCACGGGTAACTTCGGCAATGTCTATGCGGGCTATATCGCGCAATCCATGGGGGCGCCGATTGAAAAACTAGTGGTGGCCACAAATGCCAATGATATTCTGCACCGCTTTTTTGCAACAGGCAGAATGGAAGCGTCGGGCGTGAGCCCTACGTTGAGCCCCAGCATGGATATCCAGATTTCCAGCAATTTCGAACGTCTGTTGTTCGACCTCTATAGCCGTAAGGGCGAGATGGTGGATCAAACTATGCGTCATTTCCGCGACACCGGCCCGTTTCATGTGGATGAAACCATTATGCAGCGCGTGGGCCAAGTTTTTGGCAGTGGCCGCAAGGATGATGCCGAGACCACAGATATTATTCGCCGTACCTATCAAAAATACGATTACGTGATTGACCCGCATACTGCCGTGGGGCTTGGCGTTGCCGAAGATATGCGCAAGCAAAATCCGGATGCGGTTTATGTGACGCTGGCAACAGCACACCCTGCAAAATTTCCGGATGCTGTGAAGGCCGCCACGCATGTGGCGCCGGATTTGCCGCCGCATTTGGCAGATTTGCACGACCGCACGGAACGCTATGAAACGCTGCCCGCAGATATTGCGAAAGTGCAAGGCTTCGTGCGCGCACGTGCAGGTAAGTCGGGTGGGGTATGATTAATCTTTACGCCTGTATCAAGCCGTTGATGATGATGCTGGAGCCGGAGCCCGCGCATAAGCTGACGTTGCGTCTTTTGAAAACAGGCTTGGCACCAACGTATGATCTGGATGATCCGGCGCTGAAGCTGAATATCTGGGGCCGTGAATTTAAAAACCCGCTGGGGCTTGCCGCAGGTTTTGATAAAGACGCCGAGGTGATTGCGCCGCTGTTGGGCATGGGCTTTGGCTTTGTTGAAGCAGGTACAGTGACGCCGCGCCCACAGGAAGGTAATCCTCTGCCGCGCGTGTTTAGGGATACGCCGAACCGCAGTGTGATTAATCGCATGGGTTTTCCAGGCGCGGGGCTGGATGCTTTTGTCGCGCGTGTGAG
Source organism: Alphaproteobacteria bacterium (assembly GCA_041743265.1). Classification (GTDB taxonomy): domain Bacteria; phylum Pseudomonadota; class Alphaproteobacteria; order Micavibrionales; family UBA2020; genus UBA2020. The sequence continues at coordinate 2,851 of JBGTNC010000248.1, forward strand.
CGATTTTCGTGCGCAACATGCAACGCCCAAGGGGTTGCTTGGTATTAATATCGGTATGAATAAAGATGCGGTTTCTGCTTTTGAAGATTATCGTCAAGGCGTGATGGCTTTGGCGGGAATGGCGGATTATCTTGTCGTCAATATATCATCCCCCAATACACCGGGTTTGCGCGATTTGCAAAAAGAGGCCGCACTGGAACAGTTGATTGTCGGGTTGATTGCCGCACGGAATAGCGTGGATATCCCCGATGTTGCTAGACCGCCGTTGTTGATAAAAGTGGCGCCTGATTTGGACGGTGAGCAAAAAAAAGCCATTGCGACGTTGGCGCTACGTCATCAGCTGGAGGGTTTGGTTGTTTCCAACACAACGGTAGATCGTCCCGATCGTTTAACGGCGTCTTTGCAGCGCGAAGCGGGTGGATTAAGTGGTGCGCTTTTGCGTGAAAAAGCATTGCAGACCCTGCGCGATTTTTATGCGCTGACAGAAGGCCGCATCCCGCTGGTGGGTGTTGGCGGTATTTCTTCGGCAGAAGAGGCATGGCAGCGCATTTGCGCCGGTGCTTCCTTGGTGCAGATATATACAGGTTTGGTTTACGAAGGCCCCGCGCTGGTGCGTGATATTTTACAAGGCCTGTCCACCCGCGTTGCAGAAAGCGGCTTTGCCACCATCGCCGATGCCGTGGGTTGTGATATGACAGGGCAGTGTGATCTGCAGAAAGAAAATAGTGCCGCATGACACGCAATGCCCGCCATGAAATAGACAACAGCAATGATGACCCGGAAAGCCTGATGTTCAACCGCCGGAGTGAACGTCTGGGCAGCTTGGATACGCTGCGCCGCTTTCTCACACTCAAAAATATCGTGCTGGCTTGCGGCCTTGCCACGGTTTTGATTGTTTTGGGCAGTGTGGCCTCGGCACGCATTGCGGTGCTCGTGGCGGTGTTGTGTATTTTTGGTTTGTTTGTCGCGCTGGAAATGGCAGCACGCCGCCGTTGGGAAAATAACATTGTCGAACAGATGCAACGCCTGAGCGGTGACTTTGACCGCCTGGTGCGCGAAGTCGCGCGCAACCGGAATGATATGGCGGGTTTAAAAAAATCACTGGCCGATGCGGGGGAACTTGCACGCAGCTATGGCCGTAACAATCGTACAGCAAAGGCCAGCGGCGTTGCGGATGACGGCATTGAGCAGCGCATGATCAAGGCGATGGCCGAACAGCTGTCACGCATTGATGGCCCCAGCCGTTCCGATCGCCCACAGGCAGAAGAAATTCCGCTGAGCGCGCTGCCGGAAGTGACCGCAGAAAATGCAGGGCGCGTTTTAAGCGATGATCAGGTCATGCAATTGGTGCATAACGCCATCAATCAGGATTGGGTGGATTTGTTCTTGCAGCCGATTGTGAACCTGCCGCAACGCAAGACACGGTTTTTTGAAATGTTTTCGCGTATTCGTATCCGTGATGAAATCTATTTGCCTGCAGAGCGGTATATTGCCGTTGCCATGCGCCACGAAATGGTGCCCGTCATTGATAACCTTTTGCTGCTGCGTGCCTTGCAGTTTATTCGTGATACAGCAGAAGAAGATGCCAACCGCGCTTGGTTTTGTAATATCACGAGCCTGACATTGAACGATCCGCGCTTTATGGGCGATCTGGTCGAATTTATCGCGCAGAATCGTGCGCTGGCACCACGGCTTGTTTTCGAATTGGGGCAAGCGGATCTGGCGAGTATGAGCGTGGACAGCTTGCCCGTGCTGGATGGCCTGTCACATCTGGGCTGTCGTTTCTCTATGGATCAGGTGCGTGAATTGTCGTTTGACTACGCGCATCTTGAAGCGCGCCATATACGCTTTGTTAAAGTAGATGCAGCGCTGGTGCTGTCTGAAATGCACCAAAAGGGCGGATTGCACCGTATGAAACGTCTGAAGGGCGAGCTGGATCGCCGTGGCATCGATATGATCACGGAAAAAATTGAATCCGAAAACCAGTTGATTGAATTGCTGGATATTGAAATTGACTATGGTCAGGGCTATCTGTTCGGTAAGCCCGAGAAGGACCATATGTTGCTGGAGGAAAGAAGATAATGCAATCCGCACACAAAGACCTGCCGCGCCATCTGAGCCGTATTGGCGATATCGCGGGGTTTTACGAGGGGTATATTCTGGATCTCTGGGGCGTTGTGCATGATGGTATTGCGCCATTTGAAGACACGATCCCGACATTGCTGGAGATGAAACGTTCTAAACGTCACGTATGGCTTTTGTCCAATGCGCCGCGCCGGGCGGCGGTGGTGGCGACGTTTTTGGAAGATATGGGCATCACTGCCGATATGTACGACGGCATCATGACATCGGGGGAGGCCACGTTTCAGGCGCTGCAAGATCGCTATCTTGAAAAATGGGGCCGTAAATGTCTGCATATTGGCAAAGCGGAAGATGTTGTCTTGTGCGATGGGCTGGATATTGAATTCGTAGAGACACCAGAGGCGGCAGATTTTCTGCTCTGTACCGGTGTTGCGCATTTCGATGATACGGCCGATATGTACCACGGCGTTTTACGCGATGCCGCCACGCGCCGTTTGCCGTTTCTTTGTGCCAATCCGGACCGGATTGTGCATGTAGGGGATAAGCTGGTGCTGTGCCCCGGCACGCTTGCTGACATATATATAGAGATGGGCGGGCAGGTGACCTGGTTCGGCAAGCCTTATCGCCATGTTTATGGCCATTGTCTGGCGGCGATGCCTGATATGAAGATTCTGGCAATAGGGGATGCGATGCCTACAGATATAGAAGGTGCGACGGGGGCGGGAATCGACTCGGCTCTTGTCATCGGCGGGATTCACCGCGATCACCTCGCTTCAGGGGACGAAGCGGCGGTTAGACAGAATCAATTTTATGAATTTTTTTCAGGCTTTCCGTACCAGCCAACCTACACACTTGAAAAGCTAATCTGGTGAATATTCAAAAATATTGTTTAATAACAGCTGGTTAACCGTTGGTTAAAACTAGATTGCATTTTATAAAAATTTTCCACAAATGTTGCTAAATTTGACGGTTTTAAGAAAAAGGCGTAAGATTAAGTTATAAGCCTGAAGAAGGTATATGTGGTGTTTATGATCGGGGTAAAGCCATGAGCGAGTCAAAGCGTGTAAAAGTTAGTTCTGTTGCGGCCTTTATGTTTCTGCCGCAATTCCATTTATGCTTTAGAGGGTTCGCGCACATCGTCCCCGTGTTTATTCGCACGGTGGCCTTGGTGTTTGTGGCCTCGGGCCTGATTCCCAATAATCACCCAGCCACGCGCTATGGTGTAGAAGGGGTCAAAAAATACTCCTTCACAGAATTGGTCGGGGAAGCGTGGTTTACACTGCGCACAACCAATGCCTCTGTTCAGCAATGGGGGCTTTTCATTGCCATTATGATGATGATGACAGCGCTGGTCACAGCGCTGGTATCGTTTGTACTGCGTTTATTCTTTAATCTGGGCGCCGTTGCACAAGCGCAGATTTTTGATCACCCTGCAGGTACTCTGGGTGTTACCAGCCCTTATGGCGCAGGTAACGCAACAGATTTGACAACTGTTCAAACAACAACCGCCGGTGCGACCGGCTTCTTCGATATGCGTACTGCAACAAACGCATCGCAAGATTGGGGCCTGATGGTCCTCGATAAAGTTGTTCGTCAGTCTGCTGTTGGTGAAGGTGGTGCATTCCAGCAGGCGCTGGCTTCCTTGATGCAGGTGTATAACACCGGCGTAATGGTTGTGGCTGCGATCATGCTTTTCTGGATGATTCTGTCCATCGTGGTAGATACGGCGAAAAGCGGTATCGTCGGTGGTGGCCGCCATAACATGGTTTGGACGCCGATCCGCGTTGTTTTTGCGCTGGGTATTATGATCCCGCTGGGCACAAACGGTTTCAGCTCTGGCCAGTATATGGTGATGAAACTGGCTGAATGGGGTTCCAACTTTGCAACCCGCGGCTGGGCAACTTATGTGGATGCGGTTGTTACAAACACATCTATTCTGACTGCCTATAACCCTAAAAACGCATCTGATCGTGTTGCGGGTATTACCAAAGTCATGACCTGTATGGTTGCTTATAACGCATCTGTATTGGAAACGACGGGCCAGACACATACAACCTTCGGCGCCGGTCACACGATTGGTCTGAAAAGCACCTATGATAACGCAAGCGGTGTGACGTCCAACAAATACACAAACCGTACGCGTGATGCTCTTTGCGGTACCATTTCTTTTACGGGTCTGGGTAAAGCAATTCCTGCGAACGCCGTGAATAACGAGGTAACGGCAGACTTGGTGGCGGCTGGTGTCAATATGGCGAATATTGGCCAGGCTATCGTTGACTACCGTAACGCAATGGCGACAGCGGTTGCTGCTCTGGTGGATGACGCTGATGGTATCCCTGGCGCGGCCTCTGGTGGTGCTGTGATTAACAAAACACGCCAATTGGCTTGTGCGATCGTGCGCCAATACTTTAGTGACGGTGGCACGCCCGCAAACCATCCTGTATCAGGCACACCTGGTACAGCGCCTTGCCCTGTTATCAACCCTGATGCTTGCAGTCCCACACCAGGCGGTCCGCCGGATCATACTTGTGCGGAAGAAGCCGTGATGTTGCTCTCGGGTGCTTTGTCTGCAGCTGAAGGTGGCGCACGTACAAACTTGGTGAACTGGATTACTACAAACCTGAAGCCGCAGATGGTTTCTCGTGGCTGGGCTGGTATGGGTGGCTGGTTTATCCAGATCAATGCCCTGAACCAGATGATCCAATCTGCACAGACCGACTCTGTATCTGTAACGCCAGGCGTATTGTGGAGCAATCAGCGCACAGGCATCTGGAATGACTGTATGCCAGGTACCTATAAATGGGGTGTGGATAGCTGCACGATCCCTGAAGTGCACCGCAAGGTTTATACCTCGATGGGTCAGTATGATAAATGGTGGACTAATATGACGACAAACGCGCCGCGCAAGCTGCGTGCACAGGCCGCCGACCAGTTGACACCATCAGAACCTTTGGATGAAAACTCCATCTGGGATCTGGCGATGAAATGGTCCAAAGACGGTAGCTCTGCTATGAACGATATCGTGAAAATGATATTCCCCACGTCGCAAGATGGTGTCTTGATCATCGACGTGCTGGATCCTTCGGATACGACAAGCTATCCATTGGCCCAGCTGGTGCGTGTGGGGTCGACCATTCGTAACTACGGCTTCGCGATCATGGTGGTCAACTCTCTTATCGGTATCTTGGCAGGTGCGATCACTGACTATGCTGCCAGTACGATTGCGGTATTGATCGGTACGGTTGCGAAAGCGCTGATCTTGGCGGGTATTATTATTGGTATCTATCTGCCGATCCTGCCTTTGATCCGTGTTTCCTTCGCGGTACTGACTTGGATCATCTCTGTCTTCGAAGCTGTTGTGATGGTGCCGATTGCGGCGCTGGCACACCTGAGCTCTGAAGGTGAAGGTCTTGCGGGTGGTGCGCGTACAGCCTGGATCTTGTGGCTGAACGTCCTGCTGCGTCCGATACTGGTTGTCATGGGCTTCGTCGGTGCGATGCTGGTGTTCAACTCCTTTACGCTCTACTTCCACCAGGCCTTTATCGCTGGTGTGGATCTGGGACGTGCGCAGATGGATGCGACGAACGCGATCATCTCTCTGTTCACCTACTCCGTGGTCTATGTTGCGGTAATGTACACGGTGGCGAACACTACCTTTAAAATGCTGGATACCATTCCGGATGCGATGATGCGCTGGATTGGTGGCTCGCCGGATAAGAGCTTCGACGACAACAGCGATGGTATGATGTATGCTGCATCGAACATGCTGACGAATGCGCGCGGCAATCCGATGAAGCTGAAACCAGGCCTGTTCAAGAAGAAGTCTTCAGGGATTACCTGATCTACTTAAAACCAAGAAAAACCGCCGGGTCGCAAGATCCGGCGGTTTTCTTTTGGCCGGATTTTATCCCCCGCAGGCGAGAAGGGCTGGCTTGCAAGCCCTAGGGCACCGCGCTATAGTATGGGGACGCGAAATTCAATCTAAGGTTTTGTATTTTCAGGGGATTTTCATGTTTTCATCGCCGACTGCTGTCAAAAGTCTGGGCCTGTCTTTGTGGGCGTTTTCTTTGTGGGCAATGCCCCTGTCCGCACAGGCAGAAATGGCCGTGATGGAAAAGCCTGTCGCCGTCCATGCCTTGGCAATGCACGGGGAGCCGAAATACGGGCCTGACTTCACACATTTTGAATATGCCAACCCCAATGCCCCCAAGGGCGGCGAGATTCGTCTGGCGGCAGTGGGCAGCTTCGATAGCGTGAATGCGTTTATTCTGAAGGGGGAGCAAGCCCCGGGCCTCGGCTTGACGTTCCAAACCTTGCTGACCAATGCCGAAGATGAAGCCTTCAGCGAATATGGCTCTGTCGCAAAAAGCATTGAAATGCCTAAAGACCGCAGCCGCGTGACATTTAACCTGTGGCCCGAAGCGCGTTGGAACGATGGCACGCCGCTGACCGCAGATGATGTCGTCTGGACTTTCAATACATTGATGGAAAAAGGGCACCCGTTTTACCGTGCCTACTATGGCAGCGTCAAAAAAGCTGTGGCGGATAATAAACACCGCGTCACCTTTATTTTCAACATGGCCGGTAACCGCGAGCTGCCGTTGATCATGGGGCAGATGCCTGTTTTGTCCAAGCAGGCATTCAAGGGCAAAGACTTTGCGGCCACAACGCTGACGCCCATGTTGGGCAGCGGGCCGTACCGCATAAAGTCTGTCGATGCCGGTCGCCGCATTGTGTATGAACGTGTCAAAGATTGGTGGGCGAAAGATCTGCCCTCTGCCAAGGGGCAGTATAATTTCGATACCATCATCTATGATATGTTCCGCGATGAAACGGTATTGCTGCAGGCCCTGTTTTCCGGCACCTATGATTTTCGTCAGGAAAACATCGCCAAAGCATGGAGCGTGGATTACAAAGACCAAAAGCCGGTCATCGACGGCTTGATTAAAAAAGAAGAAATTCACCACAGTTTGCCAGCCGGCATGCAAGGTTATGTGTTCAATACCCGCCGCGATATGTTTTCGGACAGCCAAGTGCGCGCGGCATTAAACTATGCGTTTGATTTCGAATGGTCGAACAAGCAATTTGCCTATGGCACGTATAAGCGCAGCGGCAGTTACTTTGAAAACTCGGAACTCGCCGCCCACGGCTTGCCGCAAGGATTGGAATTGGAAGCGCTGGAGCCTTTCCGCGACCAGTTACCGCCCGAAGTGTTTACACAAGAATTTAAAAACCCCACCACCAACGGCAGCGGCCGCGATACGCGTGCGAACCTGACCAAAGCCAAAAAAATGCTGGAACAAGCAGGCTGGGTGATCGGCAAAGACGGGCTGCTGGAGAAAAACGGCAAGCCTTTCAAATTTGAAATTCTGGTGCAGAGCGAAACCTTTGCCAAATGGGTCGGCCCCATGACAGATAATTTGAAACGTTTAGGCATTGCCGC
>JBGTNC010000249.1:0-8325 GCA_041743265.1 Alphaproteobacteria bacterium
CGGCAATGCGATGGTCCATCATGTCGGACGGTGCCACAATGTCCACACCGGCTTCTGCTTGCACCAGTGCCTGTTTGCACAACACATCAACGGTCTCATCATTCATGACATAGCCGTCTGCATCCAGCAGGCCATCGTGCCCGTGGCTGGTATAGGGGTCGAGCGCAACATCACAGATGATACCAATGTCCGGCACGGCACCTTTGATCGCGCGAATGGTTTGGCAGACAAGGTTGTCGGCATTCCATGCCTCCGCGCCATCGACGGTTTTTTTATCGGCGGCAGTGACGGGAAAAAGGGCAATCGCGGGGATACCCATGACGGCTGCTTGCTCGACCTCTTTCAACAAAATATCGAGGGAGCGGCGCGTGACGCCCGGCATGGACGGAATATTTTCTTGCGTGTTTTGACCATCCAGCACAAACACAGGCCAGACGAGGTCTTTGACAGTTATTGTATTCTCGGCCACCAGATCACGTGTCCAGCCCGCCACACGGTTGCGGCGCAGGCGAGTGCGCGACGGCGCATCAAGGGCGCGGGCGCCAGTTTCAAGATCGGGGTGCAGTGCTTGAATTGTGTTTTTCATATTTCACCAAAACTCTGTCAGAAGGTCAGATATCGTTTTTTATTGGTTTTCAATATCGTTGGAGTAACTTATAAACAGTGATCCATGAAAAGAAACGGTTTTTTGAAAAATGACGCAAGACGCTGAAATCCTTTTTGAAGTCCGCGGCGGTGTGGGGATGATTACCCTGAACAGGCCGGCGGCTTTGAACGCCCTGACGTTGAATATGATTCGTGCGCTGGACCAGCGCCTGATCGCTTTCGCGAAAGAGCCGACCATTCACGCCGTGGTGATCACGGGTGCTGGCGACCGTGCCTTTTGCTCCGGCGGTGATGTCAAGGCTGTGGCGCTGGAAAGCAAAGCTGTGCGTGACGGTCAAACCGGCGGCACGCTCACGCGTGATTTCTTCCGTGACGAGTATACGCTCAACCACCGCATCTTTACGTTTCCCAAGCCCTATATCTCGCTCATCAACGGTATTGTGATGGGGGGCGGCAAAGGTGTATCGGTGCATGGTTCACACCGCGTTGTGACAGAAAACACCTTGTTTGCAATGCCTGAAACCAACATCGGCTTTTTCCCCGATGTGGGCGGCGGGCATTTTCTGCCGCGTTGTCCCGGGCAAACGGGCGCGTATCTTGCGTTGACCAGCAAACGTATCAAGGCGATTGATACAATCTATATCGGCTTTGGCACACATTACGTACCGCAAGAAAGCATGGCGGATCTGACGGAAGCGCTTTGCACGTATCAGTGGAACGATGCCAAGGATGCAAAAGAACAAGCTGAGCAGCTGATTGAAAACTTCACAGCGGCACCGACGGGTGAATCTGAAATTGCACCGCACCGCGAAAAGATCGACCTTTATTTTGCGCATGATCGCGTTGAAGATATCGTTGCCGATTTGCAGCAGGATGATACGCCATGGGCCGAAGAAACATTGAAGGCGATGTATGCCATGTCGCCCACCAGCCTGAAAGTTGCGCTGCGCCAAATTCGTTTGGGTGCGAAGATGCCTTTCGCGCAGGTGATGACTATGGAATATCGCTTAAGTCAGTCTTTGACCAAAGGTCATGATTTTTACGAGGGTATCCGCGCGGCATTGATCGATAAAGACCGCCAACCCAAGTGGGAACCGCCGCGTATCAACGAAGTATCTGATCAAGATATTGAAGCCTGCTTCGACAGTCTTGGCGATAAAGACCTTGTTTTGTAAAGCTGTTTGCAGCGGCCTTCGAATTGGCCTAGAATAGCCACAGCGCATAAAAGGGGAGATCCCGCTTGTCCACCGTTTACTACGATTCAATCACGCTGATCGAAAGACTGCACCGCCAGTTTCTGGATGTGCTGAAGGTCGAGCTTGAGCGCGCGGGGATTTTGGATATCAACAACGTCCAAAGCATGATCCTCTACAACATCGGCACCGATGAATTGACGGTGGGTGAGTTGACGATGCGCGGTTTCTACCTTGGTTCCAACGTTTCTTATAACGTTAAGAAAATGGTTGAGAACGGTTATCTGCTGCAAGAGCGTTCCATTCACGATAAACGTTCCGTGCGCGTGAAGCTGTCAGAAAAAGGCCGTAAGCTGAATGACGGCATGACACGTTTGTATAAACGTCATGAAGAACGTCTTGGTGCTGCGGGCCTGCCGGATGAAAAGCTGGCACAGATGAACCAGATTTTGCACGATCTCGAAGCCTTCTGGGCAGAGCAGATGGGTGCTGGTGGTCTCAGCCTTATTTCCTAAATCCTGAAATAATATTTTATTAATTTAGCGCATGGACACTGTTTGTTTACGGTGTTAAGTTTTTGCCATTCATAAAATTACTTTTGCGCTTCAGGAGAAACAGAATGGCTTTTGGTACACCGAAGAAGAAATCTTTCAAGGAACAAACTTTCCGTGAAAAACTGGGCACCATGCGCGGCAACGCAATGCGCGCTTTCAAAAAAGCAGCTGCAGTGACGTTGATCAGCGGCGCGGTTATCGGCGGCCCTGCGTATTACAATTACGGCACCATTCAGGAACAAGAAGTCACTGTTCGCACCATGCAAAAAGATTACGTGCGGTATGATTCAGAAGAGTCCCGGATCATCTACGACAATATGCGGATTGTGACCGACAGAGGCACCTTCCGCAACGAAGATGCCATGTTGCACATGAAGTTCAATGCCGAACAAATTCAAAGCACGACAGAACGCGGTAAAATTTACCGCATCAAATCTTACGGCCACCTGCCGTTCGGTCTGGTCGGCAGCCCCAACATCATCAGCATGCAAGAAGTGACAGCGGATGAGCTGGCAGAGCGTGAACGCGACAGACAAGAAATGATCCGCGTGCAAGAAGAAGAGCGTCTGAAAAACGCGCCTGTAGTTGCACCGGTCGCTGCGGTTAATGCCAATGGCCAGCCCGTGGCAGCCACGGGCCAGACGGCTACGGCGCTCAGCGGTGCCATGAGCAAAGTTGTGATCACAGCCGAAGGCTATGACATTCAACTGACGGTACCTGCCGAAGTTGTGAATAGCATCCGCGTAGACAAAGTAACAGAAACACGCCCTGTACATATCATTCAGGCACCGCGTCCGCCAGGCGGCTAAGCCTTGCGCGATAGAACATAAAAAAAAGCCGTCCTTTGCAGGGCGGCTTTTTTTGTTTTGTATCGCGTGCTACGCCATTGAAGCGCCGCTGGGCAAAGACGGACGTGCCATAGGAATAATACTAATTTCCGCATCGCGCCCCGTGCGCGGGTGCGTATGTTTGAACAGGGTTCTGAGCGCATTGCGCAGCATTTCGGACGATGCCAATTTTTTACTGACAACATTAAACACACGCTCCAGAAAACCTGTTTTGACTTTCAGGGGGTGCGGGTTATCCGGGTTCAGTTTTTTGTCGATGTAATTGCGCAGTGCTTTGATGGCGTGGTGGCTGCCTTTGGTGTTCAGCTCCAACACGATTTTCTCTTCCGAACCGTAAAGGCCGATCACATCGTATTTAGAACGGATCTGGATAATGCGGTCATTCGGCAGGCTGTTCTTGGGCACCAGTTTTTCAAGATAGGCGCGTGTTTTGGCGCCGGGGCCGGGCCGGCAAAGGCCCATACTTTTTTAACAGGCAGTGTATGGCCAACCGTGCGGGCGAGATAACCACCCAGCGAATGGCCCGTCACTTCAACGTCTTCAACGCGAATGCCTGCCGCGTCACAGGCCTTGTACACAAAATCAACAGCATGCGCATGCTGGCGCGGCAGTTTACCTTGTGCGATCGCAAAATTAGCTTTCAGGTCATTGCCGTCTGAGCCGCGAAAAGCGAGGACGTATTTTTTCTCGCCCGTTTCCGGATCCTGCTTCATATAAAGCGCGCCAAAAAAATTGCTCTTGTGGCCCAGCAGCTTGTCGGATGTTTGCACGATCTGCCAGCCAGCGGGCGGTGTTTCCGCGCCTTTGCGGAAGTAAACATGATCGCAGAGCGCAGCGTTTTCGGCGGCATGCTGAAGCATTTTTCTGTTGATTGTAATCTTTGTCAGTGTGATGCCTCCTTTAGCTTTGGACACCTAGATGAACGCCCGTTCATCTCTACGCTGACGTTATTATGAAAGTATTTAGTTAAGGAAAAGTTAAAAAAGCGCCAAAAAAGCAGAAAACGGCAGTATAACCGCCGTTTTCTGTCTGCATTTCAGTGAATTGCTTGGCTTAAAACGCGGCAATACCTGTGATAGCACGGCCCAAAATCAAGGCATGAATATCATGTGTGCCTTCATATGTATTAACGGCTTCAAGGTTCATGACATGACGAATGACGTGGTATTCATCCGCAATGCCGTTACCACCCAGCATGTCGCGCGCCTGTCTTGCAATATCCAAAGACTTGCCGCAGTTGTTGCGCTTCATCAGTGATATGGCTTCGGGTGCTGCGCGGTGCTCATCTTTCAAGCGACCCAGACGCAAGGCACCTTGCAGGCCGAGTGTGATTTCGGTTTGCATGTCGGCCAGTTTTTTCTGGATCAATTGATTGGCGGCGAGTGGCTTGCCGAACAAGATACGGTCCAGCGTATATTGACGTGCCTGATGCCAGCAATATTCCGCCGCACCAATCGCGCCCCACGAAATGCCATAGCGTGCATTGTTCAGGCAGGAGAAGGGGCCTGTCAGGCCTTTGACGTCGGGGAACATGTTTTCTTCCGGCACAAATACATCATCCATCACAATCTCGCCGGTGATGGAGGCGCGGAGCGAGAATTTGCCCTCAATCTTGGGCGCAGACAAACCTTTCATGCCTTTTTCCAGCACAAAGCCACGGATATCGCCGGCTTCATCTTTGCCCCATACGACAAAGACATCGGCGATGGGGGAATTGGTGATCCACATTTTGGATCCCTTTAGTACATAACCGCCGTCTGCTTTTTTGGCACGGGTTTTCATGCCGGCGGGGTCAGACCCTGCATCCGGCTCCGTCAGGCCGAAACAGCCGACATATTCACCGGTGGCCAGTTTGGGCAGAAATTTGTCTTTCACGGCATCGGTACCGAAAGCGTAAATCGGATACATGACCAGCGAAGACTGCACGGACATGGCGGAACGATAGCCGCTGTCCACCCGTTCCACTTCGCGGGCGATCAGGCCGTAGGACACATAATTGGTACCCGCACAGCCGTATCCTTCGAGCGTGGAGCCCAAAAGACCCAGCGCGCCCATTTCGGTCATGATCTCGCGATGGAAAATTTCATGGCGGTTGGCTTCCAGAATGCGCGGCATTAGTTTGTCTTGCGCGTAATCACGGGCGGTGTCACGCACCATGCGTTCCTCGTCCGTTAACTGGTCGTCAAGGAGAAGGGCATCATCCCATTTAAAGGATGGTTTCAATTTAGATTTTTCCATGGATACTTTCACAGCTGCTTGAGCGTTCATCAGTTTCTTCCTATGATGGCGTTAGAGGGAAAATATGACAGAAAAGATGCAAAATCGCGAGGTCATTTTTGAATTTCGTACCGTGGGCAATATCATGCGTGTCAGCGCAATGGATACGGCCACACTGACGGAAATCACAATCCAGTGTCCTGTCACAGCAGGAGAAAAGGCCTTTAAAACAAACGCCCTGAAGCGTCTGGAATATGTGCTGCGCAAAAAGGGTATTATTACGTAAGAGCGGGTGCGTCGCCCACTTTGCGATAATTTTATTATAAAATTAGCCTGTTTGACGGCATAAGATTTTTGGCGTATGTAAAATAGGTGCAAACAAAAGAACTGGTGCAGTCAATGTCGCAACCCGCATCACCGAAGCCGCCTTCTGCCGCAGATGAACGTCTGCTGGCCGCCGCCCGCAGTGGCGATTTGGCGGCTGCGAAAACGGCCTTGAAAGACGGTGCCCGCGCTGATGCACGTGATGAAAACGGCAAGACCGGTTTACACCTTGTCATCTCCCAAAAAGAATATGGCGGCTATAACGACAAAGGCCGTGAAATGCTGAGCCTGTTTTTAAACCGCAAGCTGCCCATTGATGCGCCGGACAATGACGGTGCCACCGCCTTGCATCTGGCGATGTTGGATGAAGGCTATACAACCAGCAAATATAAAATAGAAGATCTGGTCACCTTCGGTGCCGATGTGAATGCGCGGGATAACACGGGCCGCACGCCTTTGCATGTGTCGGCGCTGTATGGCAATAAAACCGAAGGTCTGAAAACACTGTTGACCAAGCCGGTATCTGTCAATGCGCGGGACAATGCGGGTGTGACGCCGTTGCACTTGGCGGCACAACGTGGTGACCATGATGTTGTCAAACATTTGTTGAATAAGGGGGGCAATGCCACCTTGTTGACCAACGATGGTAAAAGCGTTGGCGATTACGCCGAAGACAACGGGCATGAATATTTGGCGCAGGTATTGCGTGCCGAAACGGTACGCCATGCACAAATTCTGGCAGAACGTGAAGCCGCCGAGAAACGCGCGCAAGATCCTTGGACGTTGCTGGCACCGGATCGGGTATCACTCGTCTCGCACGAGAAAAAAATTGGTTATAAGCTGACAGAGGTTTTCAATTTCAGCGCGCGTACCTATACCAAAATTTCGCAAAATATCCAGACCAAGGCGGAAGCTGTCACGGTGAAGGGTTTTGATGAATTCACGGACAAGAGCCTTTTGGAAAAAGCGCATGACAACCTGACCCGTTTGGGCGGGGTAGCCGACCGCGAGGTGATTAACCACGCCGCGCTCGAAAAACCCAAAAAGCCCAATACCGGCTTCAAGCCTAAAAATTAGTCATAATGCATGTACGGTTGCGGACTGCCGGATTTGTATATAAATCTGGCACGGGCATACTATATCTGGTATAGACAGGGTCAGGATGATCCCGGCCGGAGGTTCTGATATGCCTGAAAATCACAAGAAAATAGGCTTTTCCGCAGACCATGCGGGCTATGCTCTTAAAATGCGTCTAGTAGCCCATGTAGAGGCTCTGGGGCACGTTGCAGTCGACCTTGGGCCTCATAGCGAGGACCGTGTGGACTACCCCGATTACGGCTTTAAATTGGCCGAAGCGGTGACCAAGGGCGAAGTGGATTTGGGCATTTCTATTTGCGGCAGCGGTATTGGCATTTCCATAGCGCTTAACCGTTACAGCGGCGTGCGGGCCGCCCTTTGCCATGACGTGACATCCGCCAAATTGTCCCGCCAACATAACGATGCAAATGTACTGGTGCTGGGTGCACGGCTGATCGGGCCGGATGTTGCGCCCGCCTGTGTGGATGAATTTTTAACAACTGAATTTGAAGGCGGGCGGCATGCAGGCCGCGTCGCCAAACTTGGCCAAAAGGGATGTAGCTCAACATGACAAACGCGCAAATGAAAGAAACAGCCATGACCGTTTCCGGTTTTTTTGAAGACAATCTGAAAGCGGCCGATGCCGAAGTCTGGCAGGCTGTACGCGATGAATTGGGCCGCCAGCAGAGCCAGATTGAATTGATTGCATCTGAAAACATCGTCTCCCGCGCCGTGCTGCAAGCACAGGGCAGCGTTTTGACGAACAAATACGCCGAAGGCTATCCGCGCAAACGCTACTACGGTGGCTGCGAATTTGTGGATGTGACCGAACAACTGGCGATTGACCGCCTGTGCAAATTGTTTGGTGCGACCTATGCCAACGTGCAGCCCCATTCCGGCGCACAAGCCAATCAGGCTGTGATGCTGTCGCTGGTGCAGCCTGGTGATACAATTTTGGGCCAAGCGCTTTCTGCAGGTGGCCACCTGACGCATGGTGCCAAGCCGAACCTGTCGGGCAAATGGTTCAACGCCATACAATACGGTGTGCGTGCCGAAGACGGTTTGATCGATATGGATGAAGTCGAAAAACTGGCGCTGGAACATAAACCGAAGCTGATTATTGCGGGTGCATCTGCTTATCCGCGTGTGATCGACTTTGCACGCTTCCGCAAAATTGCCGATGCTGTTGGTGCTTATTTGATGGTGGATATGGCGCATTACGCGGGTTTGATTGCGGCGGGTGTTTATCCGTCTCCCATCCCGCACGCGCATGTGACAACATCGACCACGCATAAAACACTGCGCGGCCCACGCGGCGGGATTATCCTGACGAATGACGAAGAATTGATCAAAAAAATCAACTCCGCTGTTTTCCCCGGCCTGCAAGGCGGCCCGTTGGAGCATGTGATTGCTGCCAAGGCCGTGGCCTTTGGAGAAGCGTTGCAACCGTCCTTTAAGGTCTATCAGCAAGCTGTGCTAGATAACGCACGTATGCTTGCGGCGACG
>JBGTNC010000250.1:0-3653 GCA_041743265.1 Alphaproteobacteria bacterium
GGTTGCCAAAAGTGCCTTCGCAATGCGATCCTGCTCTTTCCAGGAAAGATGCATACCGGTGCTCCAGTGCTATTTTTTAGAACTGGGCAGAGTGTAGCAAAAACTTTGCGGGTTGTCGATGGTATAAGAAAACGGCCGTTCAAATAACATAGACATAACAGCGGCTTAGTTGCCGTTTATGATTTCATAATACCTGAAAGAGCCGCTCCTGTCGGAGTCTTATTGCATTTGCATCGCAGTCCAATGCGTCGTCGGCATTTGCGAATCCAGATCTGCGGAGTAAACAGCAGCCTCCATAAACACCATTTCTTCCATGCGTTTATAAAGGTCGTTCATCTGCTGCAAGCGCAGTGCTTGCACCGAACCCTGCTCGCGCACGACCTGTTCGGGACTTTGGATCATCCGCACAACATATTCGGGGTTGTGGAAACGGTCTTTACTGACAGCGTGTAAAATCTCGCGGTAACTGGCATCGCTTGATGCTTCTGCGGGTGGCAAACCTGCGGCTGTGCGTACATCCGCCGTATCCACACCACTACCACCGGCACGCTCTGCCATCATCTGGCCCATGACGGTATAAATTGCGTTCGTACGGGCCGCTTGCGCACGACGGGCCAGCATCGCTTGACGGCCTTGCGGCGAGTCAATCACGGATGGCGGGATCGGATCTTGCGGCATCGGCGCGATCAAAAAGCGCAACGAGGCATCTACCAATTGCTGGTTTTCCACAGTCGTCATATCAACGGTCTGACGGTCACCCCAAAGAATGGACGGAATATCCACATGCGCGCCCGGCATAGTACCAGGTGTACCACCGCAGCCCAGACCACCTTTATCCGGATCACAGAACAAGGTTGTATATTCATCCCATGTCGCACGGATACCCGCGCCCTGACCGCCCGCGCCCGGCTGGCCGCGTACGTTCAAGCGGCGCGCAGTAGAGTCTTTTTCCATGGTTCTGTTCAAGGCACGCGCCATACGGGCTGCCTTTGTCTGACCGGGACCGACCGAGTCAGCCTGACAGGACATTTCGTTTGGTTGATACATACGTTGCGCATCAACTTCTTTTTGCTGCAGGGCTTGCGAATATTCATTCAGCATCTGGGCGTCGAAAACTTTACCCAAGGTCATTGTTTTATCAATACCTGCCGAATGTAACTGTGCGGTCATGTTTTTAAGCGCAGGCAGGAAGTGATCTTTCCACCACTCGGTCAGACCGTTGCGGATGTTTGTATCAAATTCTTCCAAACGCTCCAGCATTTCATCTGTTGCGGTTTCAGTAATATCATCGTTGATGAAGTTACTTTCCTGTTCGATGAAATCGTTCAAATCGGTGCGGATATCGCGGATCAATTGGCTGAATTCGGATGTCGCGGTCACAGAGTTTTCACACTGCGCCCAAGCTGTGCCGGGGACAGCGAAAACGGTCAGGCAGAAAAGGATTGCTGCCGTATAAATACCGCATTGGCGTAGGCCGCTTTTCTTATGCATGTACATTTTTTCCATGGCCATCTCTCCTATTGCACCGGCGAACCTTGATCCGCACCACCACGGCCATGATCTTTACGATCCAGCACGTTCGCGGTTTGCACGGCATAGGCGTTTGCAATTCTTTCGGTTTTTTCAATCAAGCGATACAACAGCATCAGGTTATACGCCTGCAAGAAAACTTCTTCACGCGATACAGCGGAAGGTGAATCTGTCAGGTTCACGTAGTAGTTCGGATCCCACAGCTGCTCGATTGTGGCTTGGCGAATTTCACGTGAACTGGGGTTTGGCGATGCGTCCGAGATCCCCATACGGGTGCGGATATCTGCCACTTCAGGGGCTGCTTGGCCCGGTGTTCTTTCAGCAACGATACCGCCAATCAGGGAGCCTACCGCATCCATCTGTGCAAGATAAGAACGGCTTTCCTGACGCTCTTCCTTACCCTGTGACGACGACAATGCGCCTGCGGGGATTGGCTGCACAGGCTCGATACCTGTCAGGTTATACGTCAGCTCGCTGATCGCAATGGCTGTATTCGGGTTTGTTGTATCCAGCGTTTCCTTGGCAAACAAGGTACGGCTTGGCATGACGTTCGCACCCGCGTCTGGCAGCGCACCGGCGCAGCCTGCATTACCTGCGTTGGCCTGGTTGTCACAAAAACGCGTTTGGTAATTCTGCCAGCGTGAACGCTGGAATGTGGCAGGGCCACCCGCCGCTGCCGTACCTGTTGAACTATTCGCAACATCGCTTATTTCTTTAGCCATGACGTTCTGGACAATTCTTTCCGTCCGCTCGGCCGTTGCGCGATAACCTGCAACTGTATCAAAACGGCAGGATTGTTCGGTGGGCTTATATTGTCTACGCGCCTGTGACTCACCGCGCTGAATGGTACGCGCGGTTTGCGTGACGTTACTGCTGTCAAACATATTGGACATCTGGCGGGTCTGATCGACGATACCGGCATGCAGCTGGGCCGTCATATCTTTCCAGGCCTTTTCCCAATCTGACCAGAATTGTTTCATCCGGTTCAAGATCAAGGTTTCCATGGCTTCCAGCAAACCGATCAGCACGGCCTGTTCTGCCGTAATGGTTGCGGTATAAACGCCTGTCAGCACGGTTGTGGCGGCAGCAATTTCACCGGCATAAGCAGCAGCAGCAGCAGCGGCGGCGGCCGCAGTACCGACTTCACAAATAGCATAGGCGGGACGTGCGCTGGCTGTCACAACCAGACCTGTCAAAAGACACACAAAGCCGAGGCGCTGTGCAAATTTCTTCAAGGCTGTCTTTGTACCCATCATATCCGCCCCTTATTCCAGATTATTCACGCTGATAATATTCGGCAACGTGATGTTTTCTTCCGCCATCACCGAAACTTGCACGGCCAGCGACAACGCCATCCGCTCCAGCAATTCATGATAATCACGCAGCAGCATCAACTGAAACGCGGATGTGGTCAGTTTCTCCATTTCCACACCGGCTTCGTCTTTAATCATGTTGATCGCGAATTTACCATCGTTGAAACGGTCAATCGCCAAAGCATGCATCACTTCACGATAACTCGGGTTATCACCAATCTCATCTACCGGAATACCGGCACCGGTACGAATTTCCTCGACCCACTGGCCCAGACGTGTACCCGGGGTGCGTTCACCAATAATTGCATGTGGCGTTGCACGAATAGCATTGTGGCGCGCCAAAAAGCTGCGGCGATCCAGCATAGACATTTGCCCGCGCGATGAATCCACCATATTGGCAGCGATCGGCACAGCCACGGCAGAGCCTGTCAGGTTTTCTACGATTTCTTTTACAGCTGTTTCGTAAGTCGCGCCATCTGGCCCATCAAAAGGAATGGTCAGCTGGTTGTAGATCACTTCGGTCAACTTGGTATCTGCGTTATAAAAGGCCGGGTTGGACGCGCCGCAAATATTGCTGCCGCCGTTACCGTTCGGATCACAGAAGTTATTTTCGTAGCGATCCACACGTGCCTTCAAGTGCATACCGGGGCCGCCGGCACCGCTGGTACCCGTTTTATTGGACCCTGCGTCGGCAGATTCTTTTTGCAGGGCTTTTTGCATACCGCTTGCAACCTGATCACCACGGCTGGGGGAAAGACCCGCAGGCGGGCACACATCGTCACGTGTTACTTTATGCGTTTGTACTTCTTG